>CAYUTE010000208.1:0-1774 GCA_964447545.1 uncultured Eubacteriales bacterium | reverse complement strand
ATTAATGTAATTCATCTTGTAATCCTCCTATAAAATAAAAAAGCCACCTTATTCGGTGGTGGTGTTGGTGTTAAATGATACTATGTCTGCAATCTTTCTTTTGTCTTTGCCTGAATAAAAAATATGCGGATTTACAAACACAGTTTTTTTTCTGTCTTTCGAGTGTTTTACGTTTGCCATGGCTATAACGCATTCACTTTTATCTCCCTCGCCTATATTGATTTCTTTTAGTGAGTTGAGAGATTTTCTGGTTTGAGTTATATTCATATCTTCAAGTGAACCGTATTCTGTAATAGACATAGTTTTGAGTTTATCGAATTCGTCCTCGAACGCATCCTGTGATAAGCAGTTAAACGGTCTATTAAGATAAGGAATAAGCCTTATTAAATGATAAAGGGTTTTGTGTGATTTTAAATTTGTCTTTTGGTATAATTCTCGGAATGTTTTTATGAAGACTTTAATATAACCCTTGTCTTTTTTTGAAGCAGAATAACCATTTAGTCTCCCTTTCGAGAAGTGTCCGTTTGATATGTAGTATTCTTCATCTTTTATAACTAACAATTTATTGTCTAATAACGACTGGATAAACCGTTCAGTTTCCGCCGGAGAAAGTTTGAGTATATTTTGTAAATCTTCATATTTCATAGGTGTCAATCGACGTTTAACTGTAGTCGGGTGCGGATTTATCAGCCTGTTGTTATAATCAATAAACGTAGCCAGATACATATACCTGACAACATCTTGATTGGATAGTGGTAAGTCTAATTTTTGATTTTGTGTGTATTTGAACCAAACAAAGTCATTCATGTTAATCGGTTTATTACTGGCATATGACGAAGGAATCTCTTCTTGTTTTTTACGACGCGAATAATTTCTTCGGTGTTTGTCTTTTTTTTAAATTTATTTCATTCTTCCAAATTTCAACAAGATCGAAAAAGTTTTCTTCCCCAAGTTCTTCAATGAGAACCTCTTTGATTTCTGATAGAGGACGAACCTCTGATGTGTCAACATTATAAAGCTGATGTTTAAAATTGTTCATTACATTCCTCCTAAATAATACATATTCACCTTTGTAAGTATCTGGCAATCTGCAAAAATTAAATGCACGTACTGCTTTTTGCAGATTTTTTGAGGTGCCAAATTTACCGTGTTAAAAGAGCTTTGAGCGTGAGTTTTTTCAGAAATTACCTACATTTACGCAGGAACTATCTTGTATTACCTTTCTATATCTTATAGTCGCCTACGGCTCCTTATTCAACTAATTAATAAAATATTAATATATATAACTCTGCGGGTTACTTTAGTAACACGCAGAAAGCGAGCAATCACCGCAGAGATATTACTGGTTGAGCGGGTGAGTGATTGCGAAGCCCTAAAGGTATCGTATCACTATTTCAGCGGATTTGAATTGGATTCGTTCACTATAGTGATACTCTAAGCTCTGTATTAGAACGCCCTCGGTACGCTTAATACCCCTGAACGCTTTCTAATTCATCGCTTGTTTCGTTGTTATGTGTATTTATCACACAGAAGAAATAGTTTGTCATTTACCAAAGAAATTTCCTCTGGTAATAGTCTTAAAACAGACTCAGACATATTCACGCCGCTTATCGGACGTACATCAAATCTATCATTGGGTATCTATCACACGAGTATCATCTCGTTGATTCCGTTGTAATACTTATCTTCTTCTTCTCGGCTGATACCGCAGTAGGTAAGTGTAGTCTGCGGTGAGCTGTGGTTGAACATATGCTGTAAGTGTATCAGAGCCATG
>CAYUTE010000207.1:0-1771 GCA_964447545.1 uncultured Eubacteriales bacterium | reverse complement strand
ATTAATGTAATTCATCTTGTAATCCTCCTATAAAATAAAAAAGCCACCTTATTCGGTGGTGGTGTTGGTGTTAAATGATACTATGTCTGCAATCTTTCTTTTGTCTTTGCCTGAATAAAAAATATGCGGATTTACAAACACGGTTTTGTTTCTGTCTTTCGAGTGTTTTACGTTTGCCATGGCTATAACGCATTCACTTTTATCTCCCTCGTCTATATTGATTTCTTTTAGCGAGTCAAGAGATTTTCTGGTTTGAGTTATGTTCATATCTTCAAGTGAGCCGTATTCTGTAATAGACATAGTTTTGAGTTTATCGAATTCGTCCTCGAACGCATCCTGTGATAAGCAGTTAAACGGTCTATTAAGATAAGGAATAAGTCTTATTAAATGATAAAGGGTTTTGTGTGATTTTGAATTTGTTTTTTGGTATAATTCTCGGAATACTTTTATAAAAACCTTGATACAAACATTATCCTCTTTTGATAGAATGTAAGCACTCAGCTTTCCTTTTGAGAAGTGTTTGCTTGATATGTAATACTCGTCGTTCTTGATAGTTAACAGCTTGTTGTCTAATAACGATTGAATGAGCCGTTCAGTTTCCGGCGGTGAAAGTTTGAGTATGTTTTGCAAATCTTCGTATTTCATAGGTGTCAGCCGATGCTTAACTGTAGTCGGGTGCGGATTTATTAGTCTATTGTTATAATCAATAAAGGTAGCCAGATACATATACCTGACAACATCTTGATTGGAAATCGGAAAGTCTAATTTTTGATTTCGTGCGCACTTGAACCAGATAAAGTCGCTCTCGTTAATTGACTTATTACTGGCGTATGATTGCGGAATCTCATTTTGCTTTTTGCGGTATGAGAAATTTCTTCGACGTTCAGTTTTCTTCGCAAGGATTTCATCATTCCAGATTTCAACGAGATCGCAAAAGTTTTCTTCTCCGATTTCTTCTATGAGAATTTCTCTGATTTCTGATAGAGGTCGAACCTCTGTAGTGTCAACATTATAAAGCCAATATTTAAAATTATTCATTGTATCCCTCCTAAGTGTTATGTGCTTACCTTTGTAATATTATGGTAAAAATCAAAATTCTAAGATATATATAGGTTTTTGCATTTTTGCAAAATTGCCACTTTTACGGTTTTTAACGGTTTTCAGAGGTAAGTTTTTGTAGATATTATCTGCATTTACGTGTGGCGTATTTCACTTTACCTTTCTATATCTTAACGCAAACTACGGTTATCCGTTTAACTAATTAATAAAATATTAATATATAACTCTGTGGGTTACGTTAGTAACACGCAGAAAGCGAGCAATCACCGTAGAGATATTACTGGTTGAGCGTGTGAGTGATTGCGAAGCCCTAAAGGTATCGTATCACTATTTCAGCGGATCTGAATTGGTATCGTTCACTATAGTGATACTCTAAGCTCTGTATTAGAACGCCCTCGGTACGCTTAATACCCGTGAACGCTTTCTAATTCATCGCTTGTTTCGTTGTTATGTGTATTTATCACACAGAAGAAATAGTTTGTCATTTACCAAAGAAATTTTCTCTGGTAATAGTCTTAAAACAGACTCGGACATATTCACGCCGCTTATCGGACGTACTTCAAATCTATCTTTGGGTATCTATCACACGAGTATCATCTCGTTGATTCCGTTGTAATACTTATCTTCTTCTTCTCGGCTGATACCGCAGTAGGTAAGTGTAGTCTGCGGTGAGCTGTGGTTGAACATATGCTGTAAGTGTATCAGAGCCATG
>CAYUTE010000206.1:0-12521 GCA_964447545.1 uncultured Eubacteriales bacterium | reverse complement strand
GTAAGTGGTGAATGCCCTGCACAGTTAATCAGAAATATAATTCATTTTGCTTCCAGAGATGCTATGGATATTGATGGCTTAGGGGATGCTTTAGTTGAAAATATGGTCCGTGATAGCATTATATCTTCATCTGCTGACCTATATTATATTAATCCTGAAAATCTGCAAAATATGGAAAGAATGGGCAAAAAATCTTCTGAAAATTTAATAAACGCTATAAATAAGTCTAAGTCGGCGGGGCTTTCAAGAGTTGTATATGCTCTGGGAATTAGACACGTAGGGCAAAAAGCGGCGAAGCTTATATGTGAGAAATTTGGCACTATGGAAGAGTTGATAAACGCTAAATCTGAGGACATTTGTTCTATACCCGGTATAGGAGAAACGATTGCACAAAGTATTAAAAATTATTTTTCTGTGCCGGATAATATTGATTTAATATCTCGCCTAGAAAAAAGCGGAGTTGTTATGACCCGGAAAAATAATAAAATAAGTGATATTTTTGCTTCAAAAACCTTTGTCCTTACAGGAGCGCTTGAAAAATATACACGTTCAGAAGCATCAGAAATAATAGAAAATATGGGCGGAAAAGTAACGTCCAGTGTTTCAAAAAGCACGTCTTACTTGTTGGCAGGCAGTGACCCGGGTAGTAAGTATGAAAAAGCTCAAAAATTAGGTGTTAAAATAATCTCTGAGCAAGAGTTTGAACAAATGGTTAAAAAAGACAAATAATTAAATAATAGTAATAAAAAACCACTAAAAAAGCACCCCAAATCAACTTTGGGGTGCGGTTTTATGTAGAAAAATTAGTTGTTAAAATCATCTGATGAAGGTCTTAGCATCTGGCGAGCTTTTTTAATTTCTGCCAAATTTGCAGACATTGTTTGGTCTAATCTTTTCATCATTTCCTCAACATATTCGTTGGCAGAGTCTTTCATTTCTTTTGATTTTTCTTTAGCATCCTTAACTATCTGTTGAGCTGTGTTTTGAGCTGCTTTTACGATTTCGCTTTTTTCTACCATAGCTTTTATTTTTTCTTCAGATATTCTTATCATAGTTTCGGCTTCGTTTTTGGCCTGTTCAATAATATGGTTTCTATCGCTCATTATTTTTTGTGCGCTAACTATTTCCTGAGGAAGGTTAAGCCTTATATCTTCGAGTGTTCTTTGAATATCTTTAACTTTTACCAAAACTTTTCCGCCTGACATAGGTAGCCTTAAAGATGATTCCAGCATATCTTCTAATTCGCTTATTAACTCTTCTATAGTTGTCATCTGTTTTGCCTCCTATTTTATTTTATAGCCCAGTTAATTCTCGGCGTTTTTATACAAATTCAGCGATATTCTACCATACTTGTATGTTTTTTTCAAAGAAAAATAGTTAAAATCTTTTTGTGCATTTTCACTAAAAATAGTTTCTGATATTATTATAGCATTTTTGTTTAGTTTTTTTGATAAAATCTCTATGCAATCGTTCAAAAGCTGAGTTTCTTCATAAGGAGGGTCCAAGAAAACTATATCAAAATCCAATGTGGCTGTTTCCAAAAAACTTATCGCATCGTTTTTAACAACTTTTATGTTATCGTGTGGAATTTTTATTTTGTTTATATTTTCGTTGATTATTTTAATAGATTCGTTGTTTTTATCTACTATAAAAATATTTTTTGCGCCTCGGCTGAAAGCTTCTATGCCAATTTGGCCTGTTCCGCCGAATAAATCTAAAAAGTTTTTATTTTTAATTTCAAACTGAAGTATGTTAAAAAGGGATTCTTTGACCCTGTCTTTTGTTGGTCTTAGATTATCGTTTTTTAAAAAATTGAGTTTCATACCTCGAGATTTACCAGATGATATTTTCATTTTGCTCATTTTAGTATCACCTTTTATTTTGCTTTATAATTTTCAAAAGTTATGCTTTCTATTTTCACATCTTCTATAGGTTTATCTTTTTCTGTAGGATTGTCTTTGCCGGCGGTTTCAACTTCCGAAATATTTTTTACAGTATCTAGTCCCTCAAACACTTGCCCAAAAACCGTATGCCCTCTTTTTGCTGTGCTATAGAAACCATCAAGAATTGGACTGCCGCCATTTTTTTCATACAAATTTTTTATTTCATCAGTTATTTTATTCATGTTGATAGTATTATTACCGGTAGCGTTAAATTTTATTGGGTCACTTTTATACATTTCAAACATACTTTCCCACTGTTCCCAGCCTTGGAAACTGGAAGGCTCTTGATAATTTATAAAGAACTGACTTCCGTTTGTATTCGGACCTTTGTTTGCCATTGAAACTGCACCGGTTATGTTGAATAAACTTTCAGAAAATTCGTCCTCAAAGTCCTTTCCCCATTTGCTTTCTCCGCCCATTCCGGTTCCTGTGGGGTCACCGCCTTGGATCATAAAGTCTTTTATAACTCTATGGAATATTGAATTATCATAGTATCCGTCTTTTGAGAGAGATTTAAAGTTCTCTACAGCTTTTGGTGCTTGTTCGGGGAAGAATCTTATTTTAAAACTTCCTTTGTTGGTTTTTACTACTGCTATTTCTTCGCCATCTGCCGGCGCTTCGAGCTGAAATCCTACTTTTGCAGCGGGTTGTGAATTGTTATTTTGATTGTTTCCGCATCCTGTACAAGTTAATAATATTGCTCCCATTAATAATACTCCGCTTATTATTTTCTTTTTCAATGTTTACCCTCCTAGATTTTAGGTATTTTAATGAACTAATTATATAATTATTTTTATTTTGAATCAATGCTTAAATTATATATTAAAGAACATAATTTGGATCTGTGAATATTATTTTATTAAGGCTGTCAGTTAGATTACGCTGAAGCCTTAATGAGATTAAAAAAAAGAAATTTTAAAAAGGAGGTAAACAAAATGTCATGTCCTTATGAGAAGACTTATAAACCGGAAGAAGAAACATGTCCTGTTTTAGGTTCTCAAGAAGTACTAGTAGGCGTGCCGGTAGAAGTAAAACCTTTTGCACACGTTGGTAAAGTTAGCGCAAAATGCGTTGGCAAGCCGGTTATAAAACACGGGACTTTAAATTGTGAAGGAAGACCTGGCCAAGTATGTAAATTTACCGTTAGTCAAAAAATGAAAGTTGAAGTTCCAGTTATGTTTGGAACAAAAACAAAAGTAGGCGAGGCAATCATAGATTGCAAACATTGTGAAAAATTAGAAATGCCCGAACACCCAAAACGTGATCAGTATGAACCTATAGAGGAATCGTTTGGTGGAATTGTAGGTTAATTTGATTTATAAATTAGTTTTACATTTTATAGTACTGCGAATTCTATTCGTGGTACTTTTTGTTTTTGCGTATAAAAAAAGAGATGCATACAAAATTTTGTGTGCATCTCTTTAGTTTTATAATTATTTATTGTTTACGGTTTTTAGAAAACATGGAAGTAAGCAAGAACATTAGTTAATATTACAGCTAAAAAGAATACTATAGATATAACTTTAGTCCATCTTTCTAGGAATCTGTCCAAGGATCTTGATCTGTGTTTGGAAAGATACGTGTCGGATCCTTCACCGGTTATTACTCCCATACGTTTTTCATGGCCCTCTTGAAAAAGCACCACCATAACTACTGCAATCGCAAGTATTATCAGTAATACACCAAACGCGAATTCTAATTTACCCATTTCTTACACCTCTTAAATTTTTATTTAAGCTCTTTCAAGCCATGCATCTGCTAAATCTAGAGCGGGGTACAAACCATTTCTGTCACTTATTTTCAATATTTTTTGGCTTCCGTCGATTTTGTTACTTGTTTCCATCATTTCAAGATGTATTTTTTTTGCAACTTCTAAATCTTTAACTTTTTCGCTGTCAAGTATAGTCAATCTTACTACGTACTTATCTCTTATGTCGCCGTAGTATATGGTTGACCCTTCTCGTAGGAGAGGGCGAGATTTAAATTCAAAAAACTTTTTGTTTTTACTTGATGTTTCACTTTTCTTCATTTGTTACCTCGCAAAATATTTTGGAATAAGCCCAACTTACTTAATAGTATCATTAATTATTATTTTTTTCAATAGTTTTAAATAATGTACAAAGTTAATATTATGAAAACACTTTTTAAAAATCTATGAACATTTATTGAATATAAAACCCCTTGACATAACATTTCTGTTAGTAATAAAATTACCTTGTTATAAGTTTTATTATTAGAATATAATTTTTAGATTTTTCATACCATGCAGTCAAATTAAATTTAGATTTTTTTAATCGTGTTTGTTTAGATATATAATTTTTTGTAATTACATATAATTACGTTTTATACTGGCAAATTATTGGATAAATATTTTATAAGATTTGCTTTGTATTAGTAGGAGATAGTAATAAATTTGATTGCTGGTAATCTTAAAAGGAGGTTGCAAATAATTGAATTTAGTTGCTTTAATATTGGCAGTTTTCATGTTAACAATAGGCTTTTTGGCTGGTGTGATTTATAGAAAGTTAAAATCTGAAAAAACAATTGCCTCAGCAGAGCAAGAGGCCGAAAATATTATTTCAAACGCAAAAGAACTTGCAGATACAAGAAAAAAAGAAGTAATTTTAGAGGGTAAAGAAGAAGTCCATAGATTTAGAGTCGAAACCGAAAAAGAGCTATCCGAACGTAGACGAGATGTTCAGCACCAAGAAAGAAGAATCCTGCAAAAAGAGGAAAACATAGATAATAAAGTAGAAATTTTAGAGCAAAAAGAGAAATCTTTAAATATTAAAATTAAAGAAGTCGACCTTCAATATGAAGAAGTTGAAAATATCAAAAAAAATCAAATAGAAATGCTCGAAAAAATTTCCGGACTTTCTGTTGCACAGGCTAAAGCTCATCTTTTAGATGCACTAAACGATGAGTTAACTCATGAGAAAGCAGTAAAAATATCAGCTTTTGAGCAACAGCTCAAAGACGAGTGCAACCAAAAAGCAAGCAATATTCTTTCAATGGCCATTCAAAGATGCGCATCGGACCATGTTTCTGAAGCCACAATTTCTGTTGTTGCTTTGCCTAGCGATGATATGAAAGGTAGGATAATAGGTAGAGAAGGACGTAATATTCGTACAATAGAAAATTTAACGGGTGTCGACTTAATAATTGATGATACACCTGAAACTATAACTCTTTCTGCATTTGACCCGGTCAAGAGAGAAATAGCAAGATTAGCACTTGAAAGACTTATATCCGATGGTAGAATTCACCCGGGTAAAATAGAAGAAATGGTTGATAAAGCACGCAATGATGTGGAACAAGAGATTAAACGTGAAGGCCAAAGGGCTTTAATTGAAGCAGGGATAAATCATATTCATCCGGAGCTCGTTAATCTTTTAGGTAAACTAAAATATAGAACCAGTTATGGTCAAAATGTTCTTGACCACTCAATTGAGGTTGCTCATCTTTGTGGAATGATAGCCTCAGAGTTAGGCCTTGACTCGGCACTTGCACGCAGAATTGGACTTTTGCATGATATGGGTAAAGCTCTTGACCACGAAACAGAAGGGTCACATATAGAACTTGGAGTAGCAGTGGCTAAAAAATATAAAGAAAGCGAAGCTGTTATTCAAGCCATACATTCGCATCATAATGACGTTGAGGCTCAAAGTCCTTACGATTTCATTCTTCAAGCGGCAGATGCTGTTTCTGCTGCCAGACCGGGTGCAAGACGAGAAAATCTTGAAAACTATATTAAAAGACTTGAAAAGCTTGAGTCTATTGTTTCGTCTTTCCACGGTATTAAGAATTGTTATGCCATTCAGGCAGGAAGAGAAGTTAGGGTGATGATTAATCCTGACGTTGTTAATGATGAGTGTATGATTCCTCTTGCACGTGAGATATGTAAGAAAATTGAATCTGAGATGGATTATCCGGGTCAGATAAAAGTTAATATAATCCGCGAAAGCAGAGCAGTGGATTATGCAAAGTAATTGATTTTAAGTGGTGGATTTTTATGAAAATTTTGGCTATTGGCGATATAGTCGGAAAAGTGGGTGTAGAGTTTTTACGGTCTAAACTTACAAAATTAAAAAAAGATTATAAAATTGATTTTGTGGTTGCTAATGGTGAAAACTCAGCCGAAGGGAATGGAATAGTCCCCGCATCTGCAACTAAGATTTTAAGTAGCGGAGTTGATGTTATAACCGGCGGGAATCATGTGTTTAGGCGTAGAGAGATTTTCCCTTTTCTAAATGAAAATAAAAATATTGTTCGCCCAATCAATTTTCCTATATCATCTACTCCGGGCGTTGGAATGCGTAAGTTTGAAGTTTGTGGAGTTTCGGTATGCGTTATTAATATGCTCGGTGTTGTATATATGGAACCTTTAAATTCACCATTCGATTCTATTGATGAAGCACTTAATCAGTGCCGAGATTGTAAAGTAAAGATATTAGACTTTCACGCTGAGGCCACAGCCGAAAAGTTGGCGCTTGGATATTATCTTGATGGTCGAGTTAGTGCGATTTTTGGAACGCATACACATGTTCAAACTTCAGACGAATGTATTTTGCCAAAAGGGACGGGATATATCACCGATGTAGGTATGACGGGCCCTATAGAATCCGTTTTGGGAGTAAAGAAAGAAATCTCTATAAAACGAATGAAAAATCATATTCCTATTCGTTTTGAAAATGCAGATGCACCTTGCAAAATGGAGTGTGTTATTTTTGAAATTAATGACTCCACAGGTAAAACTATTGATGTTAAACGTCTTAGAGTAGTATAATGTATATATGTAAATTAGGTTTTTAATAAATTAAGGTTTATTTTAAGGGAGTTGTTTCGATTGATAACCGGAATTCAATTAAAAAATGCTGTTATTTCTGGTGCAAATAATATTTTAAAAAATAAAAACTTAGTAAATGAGCTTAATATTTTTCCTGTTCCGGACGGTGACACAGGTACTAATATGTCCATGACAATTTCTTCTGCAGTTGAAAAACTCAAAAGTGTATCTGATTCCGCTACCACAGGCGAAGTTGTAAAAGCATTTGTCCCCGCTCTTTTAAGGGGAGCTCGTGGCAATTCTGGAGTAATACTTTCTATACTTTTTAGAGGTTTTACGCAGCATCTTTCCGATTCTGAAACCATAAACGGTAACGATTTGGTTTGCGCTCTTGAATTTGGCGTAAAAGCTGCATATGGTGCGGTTTCCAAACCGACAGAAGGAACCATGCTTACAGTAGCACGCTTGGCTTTTGAAAGAGCTAAAAGTGCGGTTAAATCGAATAACGACCCTGTTTATATATGGCAAGAGGTATGCTCTGGTGCAGAAGATGCATTGCGTACAACCCCTGACTTGCTTCCGGTTTTGAAAAAAGCAGGAGTTGTAGATGCCGGAGGTAAAGGCTTGTGCTTAGTGTTTGAAGGAATGCTAAAAACTTTTAAAGATGGCATTATTGTTGATTGTGACTCTAAAATTTCAGACATGAATAGTGATGATGAGTTTAAAAATGCTGCTGCCGAGTTTGATAGTGATATTAGATTTACTTATTGTACAGAGTTTATAGTTAAAAGAAACAGAACTTGTAAATTGACTCCATTAAAACTCAGAGCAAAGCTTCAGAAAATCGGCGATTGCGTTGTTGTAGTTGATGATGAAGAAATAATTAAAGTTCATGTTCATACTGAGAATCCCGGTAAAGTTCTTGAAGAAGGCTTAAAATATGGTTCCTTCTTAACAGTGAAAATAGAAAACATGAAAGAACAACATCGCGCGGCAGCCGAAAAACATAGAGAAAAAACCGAATCCAATAAAGAAGAAGCACCCAAAGAAGTTCAAGCCCCTGAAGAAGAATATGGATTTGTAGCAGTTGCTGCGGGCGATGGACTTGTAAACTTGTTTAAAGATTTAGGCTGTGCAAATGTTATAAGTGGCGGTCAAACTATGAACCCCAGCACAGAAAAAATAACAGAGGCAATTTTAGCAACTCCCGCAAAAGTTGTATATGTTTTCCCAAATAACAAAAATATAATTATGTCGGCTCAGCAAAGTGCATCTCTTGTTAAAGACCGCACAGTTGTAATAGTGCCTACCAAAACAGTTGCTCAGGGAGCTTCAGCAATCTTGGCATTTGATGTGGGTATGAGTACAGAAGAAAACGTGAGTGCCATGGTAGAAGCTGCTTCTAATGTTAAAACCGGTCAAATCACGTTTGCTGCCAGAGATTCTGATTTTGGTGGCATGAAAATAAAAGAAAACGATATTCTGGCTCTTGAAGACGGTAAACTTTTATTTACCGAAAAAGACCCTGTTAATGCGTTGGTTTCTTTAGTTAAAAAAATATCTGATAAAAATACTGAGTTTGTAACTATTATGTATGGTGAAGATATAAATAAAGAACAAGCCGAAAAAGCCAAAAAACTTGTTGAACAACACTTTAAAGATAATGCCGAAGTTACACTTGTAGACGGTGGTCAACCGATTTATCATTTTATAGTTTCTGTAGAATAATAAAAAATATAAAATATGGAGGTGCCATAAAATGGCATCTTTATTTAAAACAAGAATAAAAGAATTAAAGGGCGTAGGCCCAAGAAGTGCCGAACTGTTGGAAAAGCTCGGCGTTAATACCATAGGGGATTTAATATGTTTTTACCCCAGGGATTATGAAGATTGGTCGAAAGCGGTCAGTCTTTCTTTTGCTGTAGGGAAGAAGCAGCAGTGTGTCAAAATCAAAGTAGTAAGCCCTGCTCAGGGCAGAAATTTTGGTGGTAGAAAATCTGTATATAAAGTTCAGGTTACCGACGGGGCTAATTTAGGAGAAATAGTTTTTTTTAATAACAAATTTACTGCAAATAGTCTTAAACACGGAGAAACTTATATGGTTAGAGGTAATGTTACCAAGCAATTTGATAGATATCAGATTGTTTCTCCTAAAATTAACAAAAGCGTGGAAACAATCGGCCTAAAACCCGTTTATCGGCAGACTGCAGGAATTACATCTTCTAAAATTGCAAAATTTGTTAAATCGGCACTTGAACTTTTGCCGGAATGCGTACCGGAAACATTGCCCGATTATATTGTTTCGGCAAATGATTTATGTACGTATGATTTTGCGGTAAAAAATATACATTTCCCAAAGAGTGTAGAAGATTTAAATAAAGCTCGTGAAAGGCTGGTTTTTGAGGAATTTTTTGTTTATCAGCTTTGTATGGGAGCTATAAAAAATCAGGCAAGGGCTAAGACGGATGTTGTAATTAAAGAAAGTTTTTGCAACGAGTTTTTTAAAAAATTGCCGTTTGAGTTAACAGAAGCACAAAAAAGAGTTATTTCCGAATGTATGAACGATTTAGGTAATGGCGAATTTGCCATGAATAGGCTTTTGCAAGGCGATGTCGGTTCGGGCAAAACTGTTGTTGCGGCAACGCTTGCATATTGTGCGGCTAAATCTGGTTATCAATCGGCGGTTATGGCGCCTACTGAGATTTTGGCTCAACAGCACTATAAAACTTTCTGCGATTTTTTTGATGGCAGTGATATTGAAATATGTTTGTTGAGTGGTAGCGTTAAACCAAAGCAGAAAAAGATTTTGCAAGAGAAAATCGCTTTAGGAGAAGCAAAAATAGTTATAGGCACTCACGCGCTTATTTCTGATAATGTTTCCTTCAAAAACTTGGGGCTTGCCATTACAGATGAGCAGCATAGGTTCGGAGTTAAACAACGTGGAGCTTTTTCGGGCAAATCTAGCGTTCCACACGTTTTGGTTATGTCGGCAACGCCAATCCCTCGCACGCTTGCATTGATAGTTTACGGCGATTTGGATATATCTATTTTGGATAGTGTTTTACCGGGCAGACAAAAAATAAATACATTTAAAATAGACTCCGGTAAACGTGTAAGAGCTTTAAATTTTTTGAAAGATATAGTTAAATCTGGCGGGCAGGGATATATAGTTTGTGCCGGAATTGACGAGAATGAAAACGATATAGTTGACCTAAATACTTATTATGATAAATATCTAAATGATATTTTTAAAAAAGATGAAGTAGGTATTTTGCACGGCAAAATGCGTCCAGATGAAAAAGAGTTAATTATGAAGGATTTTGTTGATGGTAAAACAAAAGTTTTGGTTTCTACTACTGTTATAGAAGTGGGTGTTGACGTCCCAAATGCGCAATTAATGATTATTGAAAATGCGGAAAGGTTTGGAATTTCTCAACTTCATCAGCTTAGAGGCAGAGTTGGCAGGAGCAATAAAAAATCATATTGTGTTCTTATTTCAGATTCAAAAAGTCGTGATTCTGTTCGTAGATTTGACGCTATGACTTTCTCGAGTGATGGTTTTTATCTTTCTGAAGAAGATTTAAAATTAAGAGGCCCCGGTGATTTTTTTGGAGTTAATCAACACGGAGTTCCCAATATTAACATACAGACAAAATATGAGGATATTTGTCTAGTAAAGCGAGCTCAAAATGCTGCTTGTGAGCTTTTAAAAAGCAATGTGAATTTTGATGATCCTCAATTTAGATTTATAAAAAGTAAAATTAAAAAACATTTTTCGCCTCTGGAGTCAGGCAAAACGCAAGGAATAATATTTTAGTAGGGGGAACATCTTGTGATTGCTATAGGTACAGATATAATAGAAGTAGATAGGATTAAATCTTCTATGGAAAATCCTAGATTTTTAACACGTTTTTTTGGGGAGGAAGAATACGAATTTTTAAAATCAAAAAAATTTAATCCGGAAAGTGTTGCCGCGAATTTTTGTGCAAAAGAAGCATTTTTTAAATCCATAGGCACAGGAATACAAAATTGGGGATTAAAAAATGTCCAGTTATTGCGTAATGAATTGGGTAGACCGTACTTTAAGTTTAGCGGTAAAATTTTAGATTTGGTTGTGCAGAACGATTATTCTTTTTCTGTAAGTGTTTCTCATACGAAGAATTATGCAACAGCTACTGTTATTTGTTATTCAAAAAATAAGGAGTTGTAGGTTTAAAATGCAGAACTCAAAATATGTAAGTCAAATAACTTTCAATATGGTAAAGGATAAGCTTCCTAAAAGAGCCAAAGATGCTAACAAAGGTGATTTTGGCAAGCTTTTGTGTGTTTGTGGGAGTAAAAATATGCCGGGAGCGGCAGACTTATGTATAGGTTCAGCACTAAGAAGCGGTGTGGGTATAGTAAGGGCAGCAGTTATAGAAGATGTAAAAAATTCTGTATCTTCAAAAATCTCCGAATGTACATATTGCGTTTGCCCTAAAACTTCTGATGGTTTTATTTCTTGTGGCTCAGAGGACTTAATTTTAAACGAGGCCCAAAAATGTGATGCCGTAGCGGTTGGGTGCGGAATGGGCCGGAATAGTAATACAAAAAAGATAGTTTATTCGCTTATAAAAAATTGTGAATGCCCGGTTATTATAGATGCAGATGGAATAAATGTGATTTCTGAGAATATAAATATATTGAGCAGCTCAAAAAGCGATATAATTTTAACTCCGCATTTAAAAGAGTTCGAACGATTGTGTGGAGTTGATATCGGCGTACTAAAAACAGATAAACAAAAATATGCTCAGAAGTTTGCAAATGAGCACGGCGTGATTGTGGTATGTAAAGGCTATAATACCGTTGTGGCCGGTAAATATGATGGAACTTTTTTGAATCCGACGGGTAACGTAGGAATGGCTAAAGGTGGCTCCGGAGATGTTTTAACAGGCATAATAGGTTCGCTTGTGGCCCAAGGTATTAAGCCAATTGATGCAGCAATTTGTGGTGTTTATATACATGGCAAAAGCGGAGATTTGTGTAGAGAAAAATATTCTACTGCCGCTATGTTGCCAAGTGATATAATCAGTGAACTTTCGCAGATATTTTTGAATCTTGAAAAAGAGTGTGAGTAATTGAAAAAAACTGTTGTTGTGCTTATGGCATTTTGCTTAGTGCTTTCAGGATGTCAAAAATTGGGCAAAAATAATAATGTTAGTGTTAACCCTAATATATCAGGAAATGTAAAAATCGAATCTAATGGGCAAAAGTATGAGTGTAAAATAACTCATACATCCGCGTTGGTGGATACCATTACATTCGTGTCGCCAAAAAATATTGAGGGACTGACTTTTAATTTGAAAGATGGCCAATACGAGTTATCTTTTAAAAATTTATCCGGCTCCTTCGGCTCTAATCCGTTTGGAGATTGTAATTTTGTTGGTATCGTTATTGAAGTTTTAAATAGTATAAGTAATCCTGATAATTTAAAATTTGTTAACGAGGCTGAAGGCGATATGGTCTACGAGGGCAGTGTAAACGATGTTGGTTTTAAGATTATCACAGACAAAGAGGGAAATATAAATTTAATTGAAATTCCTTCAAAAAGCATTGTATTAAATATGATTTAGCATCAAAACGATTATAAAACTGATAAAAATTAGCAAATTTTTGAAAAAACTACCGCAAAAATTTATGCAAAGGGTAGAAGCGAAAAAAAGAGGGAAAAAGTTGTTGACAGAGGCAGGAAATATATGATATTATAAAAAGGCACTCAGCAAAAACAGCAAAGAATAAAAGAGTGTAGGGAC
>CAYUTE010000205.1:0-1599 GCA_964447545.1 uncultured Eubacteriales bacterium | reverse complement strand
CTTATACACCGTGTGGTCGCTCTTTCTCAAAAAGAAAAAGTCGCGCAAGTGACTTTTTCTTTTTTATTAACGCAAAAATTCAAATCCTTACTGAAAACTGCCAAAAACACCATTTTTATAGTCCATAGCCAAAAGTGCGTTGTTTAAGTAAAATACAAACTATACTTTTTTCTTTTTATGTGATATAATCGAATAAGATCATTTATATTAGGAGATGGAAATGAAAAATCTGAATATTCAATTCAAATATGCAAAGCATATAGATTTATTATTTCATGTGTTAGCACATATGCAAGTGAATAATGCATCAGATTTATATTCGCAGGAGTATATAGATAAATTTAAGTTGATAAGAAACAACAAAGAACTATCCATTCCTTATGATTTAGTAGAGTACTATAATAAACATTTCAACAACTTGGGAATAATAAATTTTCTACCGTTTTATAGTAAAGATTTCGATGAATTAAAACATCTAATCCTTAATTACAACGGCTTTACTGATGATGATATGAATTTATTTGTAAAACCATTTTTATCAATATGCGAAAATGAATCGGGTTTTTATTTTGACTTTTGGGATAAAAAAATAAATACAATTAAACATGAATGCGTTAAGGCAGAAAATATAATAAGAGATAAATTGAATTTGTATGGATGCATTTTTGACTATTATAATAAATCTGCATTGGCATTCTTGTCGTTGAGCATTACAAGAAACGGAAGAGGCTTTGGCGGAATAGATAATTCATTTTCTGCTTTAATACCTTTCCCAAAATCATTAAAACAAGTAAACAACAGTTTTTTTGTTTTACTACATGAATATACACATCAGATAACAGATGAATTGTTAAAAACCAATATTATTATGAAAGACGGTTCCCACGATATTTCTGAAAACATGGTGATTCTGTTTGATTACTATCTGATAAAATCTTTGAACAAAACTGATGTTGAAAAATATTTAGAATGGATTTCGGAAGTATCTGGAATTACGGATAACAGAATCACAGAATCCGCCTTTTTATCTGTTTTTAATGTTGAAAAATCCATTAGGGAAGAAATGGATAATTTGTTGTATAAAATAATCGGCTCTAATCAATGAGTGCCTTTTCAGTGTGAGTTCAAATTCCTTCCCAGAAAACGCAAAATATCATTTTATCGTCTTTAGACAAGAAGAAAAAGTCGCTCAAACGACTTTTTCTTTTTGTATTATTCATTTTTAATTATTTCTCAAAACTGCCCTTTTGCGCCCAGATGGCGAAGGGTTCTTCCACGAGGGCGGCGTGGATGCGGTGCTCGCGCAGGCGGAAATATGCGTGATAGTCGCTGTCGTAGGTTGCTATCTCGTGAAATGCCGTGCCGCATTTGTTAGCATATTCAAGTCCGTAGGAATTTTCGCGGACGCCTATCGTTTTCTCGGCAAGCCCGTCGAGGTCGTCAATGCCCTCTACCGTATCGGAAACGATAAGCGTAAGACGGGTAGTGAGATAGGGACGGGTGACGAGCATAGAGTCCTCGGTTTTTTCTCCTGCCACAAGCGCGCCGACATAGCAGTCGATATCCCCCGCTTCAAGTGTGGCGGCGGCGCCTGCGATG
>CAYUTE010000204.1:0-4154 GCA_964447545.1 uncultured Eubacteriales bacterium | reverse complement strand
TAGCATTTTATAATAAAATTGATTTTTAAAAAAAAATATGATATAATATATTTACAAAATAAATGAAGGATATAAAAAATCCTTCATATACGCCAGTAGCTCAACAGGAAAGAGCAACGGTCTTCTAAATCGTAGGTTGGGGGTTCAAGTCCCTTTTGGCGTGCCATCAAAAATTTGATTTTTGAAAAAAAATATGTTATAATATATTTACAAAAAATCAATAAAGACAATTACAGCAATTTTATTTATAAAATATGATTTTAAGGCATCGTATGTTGTAGGTTCAAATCCTGCTTTCTCCCACAAAATGGGGGAAATAGTTCAATTGGTAGAACGACGAAAATATATTTAATTGTCTTGGGTAAAAAAAGTAAATTGATTTTTTTTAAAAAATATGGTATAATATATATGTAAAGATTGAGGAAGGAAAGTTTCTTCCCTATGATAAAGACACAGTCCATAGCTATATCTATTTCCATAGTGAGAACTTTGAAGTCTAATTTTTAATTAGTGAAAAGAACAAGTGAGTATGATAATATTCAAAGGGTAATTATGGCAATTTTATATGAAGCATAATAGTGATTTAGGCTATGATACTCTCAAAAATCAATCTTTATATAAAATGCCGGGATAGTACAACTGGTCAGTATAAGCGACTGATTTTCGCTGATAGAATTATGAAAAATAATCCAAAAAACACTAAAGGAAAAGGCATATTAACTGAGTACCAAGCAAAATTGTGGTTTTTGGAAAGAGGTTATTCTGTTAGTGAACCAATAGGTGATAATGATAGATATGATTTTATTGTAGATTTTAATGGAAAATTATTAAGATTTCAAAGTAAAACTTCTAATTTATCAAGAACACCGGGTTGTTTAAATTTCGCAACAGCTCGTCTCCATAGTACAAAAACCACAAATTTTAGAACTCAATATACAAAAGATGAAATAGATTTCTTTTGTACTATTCATCCTGAAACTAAACAATTATATATTGTTCCTGTTGAAGAATGTGGAAATGAATTTAATTTAAGATTTGTGCCACCTAAAAATAATTGTATAACTGGATGCCATATGGCAATTGATTATGAGGGTGAGAAAATAATAAAGGAGAAAATACTTCCTTAATTTATAGGAAGGCGAAAATCAATCGCTAGATATGGGTTCAAGTCCCGTTCCTGGTACCACTAAGGGACATCCGGTTTAACGCGCCGGCTTAGCCGCAGTAACTCAAAGTAGAGACATCCCTTACGAATATAGAGATTCTGTCAGTTTCAAGTGTTTTTCCGTCTTTTATATAATCCTCCAAATGCGGCTTAATGGAGGATATAGAAAAAATTAATAAAATAGAGAACGTAGTGTAATGGTAACACGCTAGCTTTGGGAGCTTGAATAGGGGTTCGAATCCCACGTTTTCTACCATAAAGGTACTTACAGCAAACCTTCTTAAAGAAGACTATAGGTTCAAATCCTATATTATGCATTTAGCATGATTGGCGAAAATGGTTTACGCGATTGACTGAAAATCAATTTTCTTAAAAAGTATCTTGTTTGATTTTTAAAAAAAAATATGTTATAATATATTTACAAAATAAATGTATTATTTAAGACTGGTAGGTTTGCTGCCATCCAACAGCCAGAATAAATAATTGATGTAAGGCCAGTAACAAGGAAAAGTTATAAAAACCATACAAAAGGCATATACAGCAAATTATATACAAGTTAGTATATCGTTGGTTCAAATCCAACTTTCTCGCCATTTGGGAAATTGCTTAGAGGGTAAAGCAGCTATGATTTAATATGCCTTGTTTTATAGCCGATTAGTATAACGGTAGTGCAAAGGACTTTGAATCCTGTAGTGTTGGTCCGACTCCAGCATCGGCTGCCAACCGACTTGGTGTAGCGGTTCTGCACATTTGTCTCTGAAACAAAAGGTTTTTGGTCAGCACAAAAAGTCGGTGCCACAAAAAATTTGATTTTTAAAAAAAATTATGGTATAATATATATAAAAGATAAAGATAAAAAATATTGCGGAGTAGAGAAGTGGCTATCTCGTTACCCTCATAAGGTAAAAATCGTAGGTTCGAGTCCTACCCCCGCACCCATAAGAGAACAGTGATAAACAACCCTCTGGTGAATAACCTTGGTGTTCTCGATTTCGACTAATTTTAGTTTATCGTGTTTTTTGATAAATAACGCAACTCAGTGCAGAACGAATACCATCGTGCTGAGACTCTCGACCCTCCCTACGGGAAGATAGAGTTGGATTTACAAATGATAGTTTGTATTATTCCATAAGGGGTTTTTAAGGTGACTTAAAAATTCTCCTTGTCAAATGACAAGGCTATATGGGCGGAGGTGCTAACATAATCGCAATCAAAAATACCGTCTTATCGCTTCCATAATAGACAGCTTTGTTAATAGCAAAGCCGAAGCCAAGTTAGGTTGTAGCTGGTAACTAGAACAAACCTTGGTATTACCAATAAGGAAGTTTGCGTTGATGCTGAAGTAATTTAGCTATAAGATAAGGTCGGGGTGCGAGTAGCCCAATCGCAAAGACTTCGGAAATTAGTGTAATAGAAAGAGATTGGTTCTTTTATAACAATTCTGAATGGTGGGTGAAAGTTGCGGGTAATCAATCCCGTATGAGATTTGGTCTTTTAGGCTGGGGCAAGAAGTTAGGGTTCGCTACCCGAAGCTCAGACTTGTCTCCTCATTGATTGAATATGGTTGAAGATTAAACAGTTGGTATGGCGAAGGTCAGCGTTTTTTATTAGAAAAACTTTCTTCTTTCTTTTGAGATAATTACATGGGGGACAGGTGGAACGGTATACACACCGGAGTCACCAAAATAAGTCTCGCGCCTCTTTTAGACTTTAACAGCAATTCGGACAGTAAATCCGGCGCTTTTATAAGCATCTTTAGTTCGAGTCTAAAGGTCCCCCACCATTCTATATAGGTCAGTACAGTGTAATTGGTATCACCCCTGACTGTAAATCAGGTGCGTATGCGGTTGTAGGTTCAAGTCCTACCTGGCCTACCAAGAGGAAAATATCCTCTAAAAAATGAATACTATTCGCTGTGAATATAGGCGGGGTCCGTGGTGGGGAACAACATTAATACCAAAATCCTCGTTAGGTAGATGACATGAGAGCTGCTCCTATGGCTGAAGGCTCTTGGTAGTATTTAAATTTAATAAGGCTTGCCGACCTGTGGACTGTGGTGAAATGATATATCCCGCACCGTGCTAATACGTATTAGATATTAAATTTGACGTGCCTCAAACGTTATTGAAGGTAAGGTTTGCTAATTATCCTTTAAATAAAAAATAGCCACCTGGACTAGAAGAAACCTTCAAGCTGGTGGTCGCTTACAAAAGATAATAATGTAAGCCGTGCCTATCACGAAAAAGATAGGTAATAATGGTAAGAAATTATAATTATATTGATTTATTAATTTATTTAAAATCTTATATCTCAATGAGCAAAACAACTGAACCATTAAAGTTGCGTAGTGACACCGATATAAGTAGGAATCTGTGTTAAATATAAGTTTATCTCTGATGGTAAGAAGCCTTTCCTCATTAAAAAAGTTTGAGATTAAAGGTTAGGTCGGTAGCATATGGCGATGTAAATTAGCGTATATGAAGTAAGAGGAACGATGATTTAATACAGATTTTCTTTTTAAAAAAAAATTTGATTTTTATTAAAAAATATTATATAATATATATAAAGAAAAGGCTCATACAGCAAATTATTTTTCTTAATTAGACTGCTAATCTGATATCATTAAAAGAAACGAGCCTTGTAATTTTTAAGAGGTAGAATATAATGCATGAAGAAGTAATGAAATTTATAAACCATTTTACTCATAATGGAGAATATAAAGAAGTAATTGATACTTTTACTCATGGATGTTGCTATTGGTTTGCTTCTATTCTTTGGGATCGCTTTTATGATTGTGATTTAAATATCTCATATGGAGTAATGATGTATGATGAAGTTATGAATCATTTTGGTTGTTGGATTGATGGAATTGTTTATGATATTACAGGAGATGTAACTAATAAATATAATTGGCAGCCATGGGGTTCATTTATGGAGCAAGATGAACTTTTGACAGAACGTATTCTTCGTGATTGTATTAACTTTTAAA
>CAYUTE010000203.1:0-10393 GCA_964447545.1 uncultured Eubacteriales bacterium | reverse complement strand
AAATCCACGTATATGCGTCAAACGGCTCTTATCGTTTTAATGGCTCAGATAGGAAGTTTCGTTCCGGCATCAGAGGCTAAAATTGGTCTTGTAGACGGAATTTATACTCGTATAGGGGCTTCCGATGATTTGGCATCAGGTCAATCAACGTTTATGGTAGAGATGAACGAAGTGGCAGAGATATTAAATAATGCTACGCCAAAAAGTCTTTTGATTTTTGATGAAATTGGCCGCGGAACATCAACTTTTGATGGTATGAGCATAGCAAGAGCGGTTTTAGAGTATGTTGCTAACCCTAAAACATTAGGCGCAAAAACTTTGTTTGCTACTCATTATCATGAGCTCACTTCAATGTCTGAAGAATATAATAATGTAAAAAATTATAATATAGCCATAAAGAAGAACGGCGATGATTTAGTATTTTTGCGTAGAATTGTGCCCGGCGGCGCAGATGAAAGTTATGGAATAGAAGTTGCAAAGTTGGCAGGACTGCCTTCGAAAATAACTAAACGCGCAAAAGAGATATTAAAATCTTTGGAATCCGGTAAAGTTTTTGAAAGCAGTAAACCTAGTGGTAATTTAAGTGATGGCTTTCAGTTAGAACTTACGCCTTCTTATAAAAATTCTGAGATAATAATTGAAAAGCTTAAGAAAGTAGATGTTAGTGTTTTAACTCCTATTGAGTCTATGAATATTTTGTACGAACTTATAAAACTCGCTGAAAATATTTAGTTAGGGGTGTGGAATGTTTGAAAAAAATAAATGTTTTGGATAAGCATCTTGCGCAACTTATTGCCGCCGGAGAAGTAGTTGAAAGGCCTTGCTCTGTTGTTAAAGAGCTTTTGGAAAATTCTATAGATTCAGGCGCTACCAAGATTTCTTGTGAAATAAGTCACGGCGGTTCAAAACTTATAAGAATCATAGATAATGGTAGTGGTATATATAAGGAAGACGTCAAAAATGCTTTTTTGCGCCATGCTACCAGCAAATTGAAATCAGAGGAAGATTTGGAAAAAATTTATTCTTTGGGGTTCCGTGGGGAAGCACTTGCCTCGATTTGCGCTGTTTCTAATGTTCAGATTTTAACAAGGGCTAAATCAGAAGAATTTGGTACAGAATTAAATATATGCGGCGGAAATTTTGGCGAGGTTGTACCTGCAGGGCGCAGTGTTGGAACTACAATTTCGGTTAGAGATTTATTTTTTAATGTTCCGGCAAGAATGAAGTTTTTGAAAAAAGATGTAACAGAAGCTAATTTATGTGCATCGGTTATAGATAAGCTTGCGCTTTCTCACCCTGAAATATCTTTTAGATTTATTCGTGATGGTAAAGAAGTTTTAAACACGGCCGGTGACGGACAGGTTTCTTCTGCCATATATGGTGTTTATGGCAAAGATTTCTTTAGTGGTATGATTCCTGTCGAGTATAAATATGAGAATGTAGAAATTTCCGGATATATCAGCAAACCGCTTTGCTGTAAATCAACTAGGAGCATGCAGAATTTTTTCGTTAACGGCAGATATATAAAAAACAAGATTATTTCTGTTGCTCTTGAAGAAGCGTTTAAAAATTCTATTATGGTTGGTAAATTCCCTTATTGCGTAATATATATTAAAGTTCCGTATTCTAGCGTAGATGTTAATGTTCACCCAACAAAAACAGAAGTTAAATTTTCTAATGAAAAAAAGATTTTTGATGCTATATATTATGGGGTTAAAACAGCCCTTATGAATAATAGTGAAAATAATGCAGTCTTTAAATCCGAAAATTCATTTTTAGATGGAACGAAATTAGGCGATGTTTCTCACTCTTCTGAGCAAAAAAGCCCGTTCAAGTTTGATGAAAATCAAAACACAAACAAGAATATTGTGTATCATAAAGGTTCTTTTGTGCCTGAGAGCGGCAGCTTTAATTATAAGTCTTCAATGCCAGATATGAATTATGATAAGCAAAAGCCGTATTCATCAAACTCAGAAAATGATTTTAAGATTGAAAATCCGAAAGTTGATAGCAATTTGGGAGTTTTACCTGATTTTAAATCTGCCGAACCCCAAAAGAAAGCGGATTCTCAAGAAACTTTTTATGAACCTAAACCAGAAGCGGTTCAGACTGAAATCGATATAAAAAAAGAAGAACTAAAGATTATCGGTGAAATTTTTGATTGTTATATAGTAATTCAAAAAAGCGAAAAAGTAATTCTGGTTGATAAACATGCTGCGCATGAAAGAATTATCTTCGAAAAATTAAAGCAAAACGATGGAAGCTATGATTCTCAAAGTTTACTAGAGCCCATAGTTATAACTTTAGAAAAGCAAGATTATAACGCAATTTTAGAAAATTTAGATATGCTAGAAAAAGTCGGGTTTAAAATAGAAGATTTTGGTAGTGGCAGTATAATGGTGAGGTCTGCGCCTATGTATATGGTTATTTCTAATATAGAAGACTCTGTTATGGAAATTGCAAAAAATATATGTATGGGCAAAAAAAGTTTGAACACAGAAAAACTTGATTGGCTTTATGAAAATATTGCATGCAGAAGTGCTGTTAAAGCAGGGAATAAGAGTACGCTGGAAGAAATCACTGCGCTTGTAAAAGAGCTTGAAGAAAATCCTGAGATTCAACATTGCCCGCACGGCAGACCTGTTTTTGTAACGTTTAATAAAAAAGACATTGAAAAACAGTTTGGAAGATTATAGTATTATGAACAAGAAAGTTAATTTTGATTTAATAAGTATAGTTGGTCCTACTGCTTCCGGCAAAACTGATTTGGCAATAAAATTGGCACAGAAATTTAACGGTGAAATAATTTCGGCGGATTCGATGCAAATTTATAAAGAGTTTAATGTTTTTACTGCTAAGCCAACAGATGAAGAACTTGGTAAAGTGCCTCATCATCTTATAAATGTTGTTTCTATTAAAGATGAATTTAGTGTTGCGGATTTTGTTAAATCGGCAGAAAAATGTGTAGAAAAAATTAGAAACGCAAAAAAACTTCCCGTCTTGGTTGGCGGGACCGGCCTTTACGTAGACTCACTTTTAAACAATATAGATTTTGAAGAAAAATCTTTTAAAAATAATTCTTTGCGTATCAAGCTTCAAAGCTTGGAAAATTCCGAGCTTATGAAAAGGCTTTTATTAGTTGATAAAATGAGTGCGGAAAAAATTCATATTAACGATAAAAAAAGACTTGTTCGTGCTCTTGAATTTTTTTATACTGCAGGTTATCCTATATCTAAGCAGGTTATAAACTCAAGGAACAGCTTGCCAAAATATAATGTTTTTAAAATAGGACTTAATTTTCGTGATAGAAAAATTCTTCATCAGCGTATTAATTCAAGAGTAGAAAAAATGTTTGATCTAGGTGCTATCAATGAGGTAAGACAAGCCACCGGATTAAACCCCAGTAAAACAGCCGAGTGTGCAATAGGATATAAAGAAATTTTAGATTATATTCAAGGAAAGTGTACACTCGAGGAAGCAAAAGAAAAGCTTAAATCAGCCACCAGGCAGTACGCCAAAAGACAGCTTACGTGGTTTAGGCGTGACAAAAACATAAATTGGATATATGTTGATGATTTTGAAAATGAAAATGATATTAAAATTTATGCTGAAAAACTAATTGAAAATTTTAATTAACAATCTAAAAGGAACGATTATGAAGAAGTTTAAACGCAACAAAAAAATTATATTTACTGTGTTTTTGACCGGTATGGTTGTTGCAATGAGTGTTGTTTGTTTACATTATTCAAAATCTGAGGAAGAAGTTGCGCAGCTTAGCAAAATTGATAACAGCGTAAGTGTTTATGGGTTCGTTGTTAGAGATGAAGAAATTCTGGGTGAAAATCTTAAAGTTGATAAAAATCAGATAAAATATCTTTGCCCTGATGGGGAAAAAGTCCGTAAAAACGGAGCTTTTGCTGAGGTATATTCTTCACAAAATGATGCGGCCAAAAGTTATGAAATTAAAAAGATAGATAACGAAATTGAAATTTTACAAAACATATGCAGCTGTAAATATAGTGCTTCAAAAGGTGCAAACTTTATAAATATGCAAATAAATTCAGAAGTGAAAAATTTGATTTGCGCAAGGACTAGTAATGAATTTGTAAAATCTCAGACTATTGAAAAAAATTTGAAACAGTTGCTTAGTGAAAAGCAAATAATTTTAGGCGAAGGCATTGACTTTAGTTCTAAAATTGAAGAACTTGAAAAAAAGAAAAATGATATTTTATCTGGTGGTTTGAAAGCTATTGACTTTCTCGCAGCACCTAGCTCTGGCGAGTTTTTATCTAGTGTTGATGGTTATGAGAATTCTGTTGATTATAAAAAAATAATGAGTTTTGATTATAATAATGTTTCAATCGATGATATAACCCCAGGGGACTTTGGCGCCAACGCATTGGGCAAATTAATCAAATCTGAAACTTGGTATTTAATTTGCAAAGTGCCTAATAAATTCTGGCAATGTGTTCAACCGGGAAAAGAAGTTAAGCTTAATGTTTCGTCTTTGAATTCCGATAATTATATTTCGGCAAAAATTGAGTCGGTTACAAAAGGTTCCGGAAGCGAAGAATTTGGAATGATTATTTCTTGCGATTATATGAATAAAGATTTAGCATATCTTAGAAAAGATAATTTTAATATATTGTTTGAACCTCATGAGGGAATTAAAATCAAAGAAAACGCTTTACATAAAATAGAGGACAATCCAAACGACGACGAGTATGGCGTGTATGTTAAAATGGGCGGATATTTAAAATTAAAGAGAGTTATTCCGGAGTTTTTTAAAGACGGATTTGTTATTTGCAAATATGGTGATGATGAGTATTCTAACGATAGTTACCTTCAACCGGGCGATGTTGTTTTGAATAATGGCACGGAATTGTATGAAGGAAAAATTTCAAAATAAATTCAACATTTTAATGATATTTATAAACGTTTTTTGGGCAATTTTTAATAAATAATATCGAAATGTAAAATTTTGTATTTATTTGACATTATTTTTTGTTAAAACTTTAAAAATAGTTATTGACATTCATTAGAAAAAAAATAATAATTATATTATGGCGTATTGTTTAAAATTGGTTTTAACAATGCCTTGTGATGTTTGTAATTGAATTTATTTTAAAAAATAGGGGGAATATAAAATGTCAGGATTGGTTCAAAAATTTAAAGAAATGTGGGCTCCGTCAGAAGATTATTATGAGGAAGATTATGAGGAATTCCAAGATGAAGAGGAATCATCATCTAACCACAGAGAAAGAAGAAAATTAGATTTTTCAAACGAAAAAATTGTAAAATTACGTTCAAACTTTAAAGCCAAGGTTGTTCTTACAAAACCGGAACGCTTTGATGAAGATATAAAAAATATCGCAGATAAACTCGCAAAAAGTTATACTATCATTTTAAATATTGAGGATGTTCCTAAACCGGATAGTAGAAGAATAATTGATTTTTTAAGTGGTGTTACTTACGCTCACGGAGGAAAAATCAAAAAAGTTGCTACCGACACTTTTGTTATTACCCCATGCAATGTGGATTTTGAAGGCAGTGAAATTTTTAGTGCCGTTGAAAATAGTGGTACATATTTTTAATATAGTTTGGAGTTGATAAACGTGCTTAGTTTAGAAGACATTAAAAATGTAACATTCCGTAGAGCAAATTTTGGAGGCTACAAACCTGGCGACGTAGATGAATTTATAGATGATTTACAGGTTTCTTATGGGGAATTATTGAAAGAAAGAGAAAAAATGATTTCCAAAATAGAAAGCCAGAACACTGAATTAGAAAAGTATCGTTCTGAAAGTAACTCGATACGTGATGTTATATCTAGAGCTAAACAGGTTGCAGTTAAATCTCTTAACGATGCTGAGATAGAATCTAAATCTATTATTTCTAAAGCCGGAGATTCAGCCAAAGAGCTGGTTGACAAAGCTAAAAAAGAAGTAGAAGTTCAGACAGAAATTTCTCAAAGACTGAAGTCTGAGGCATCAAAACTCAAAAGTCAGCTCGAGGATATTTATCATCAGCATATGGAAGTAATAAGCAAAATACCTGGTGAGGTTGTGGCTGAAAAAAATCAATCAATTGATATAGAATCTGAAAAAGAAGATAATTGTCAAGCAAGTAAAGACGAAACAATTGATATATTTTCAAATGTTTCGGGTGGCAAGTTAGATGATTTGCACTTAGCAAGAAGTAGGGAAGACTTAGACCGCCATATTGAAGATATTATCAGTTCAAAAGGCATTGAGGAAAAGCCAAAAAGTATATTTAGTGATGTAAAATTAAAGTTTGGTAAGAATTATGTTTCTGGCGAGTCCGAAGATGTTGGAACTGAGTCTGACGGCGGAATTTTTAACGGAGTTTTTAAAAGATAGTTTAAACTCAATTTTTATTATAAAGCGTTCCCGCTGCCGCACATTGCGTCGCTGCGGGGATGTTTAATTTTTTGGAAGGGATTACAAATGGAGAAAGAAGATTACAATAGTACACTTAATTTACCTAAAACAGAGTTCCCAATGAGGGGAAATTTGCCACAAAAGGAGCCTGAAACTCTTGAATATTGGCATAGCATAGACTTATATAATAAAATACTTGAAAAAAATCAAAATAAAGATTCATATGTTTTGCATGACGGACCACCTTATGCAAACGGAAATATTCATATGGGTCATGCACTTAACAAAGTGCTTAAAGATATAATAGTCAAGTATAAAAACATGTCGGGATATCGTGCGCCGTATGTTCCGGGGTGGGATACTCATGGTTTGCCCACAGAGATTAAAGCTTTAGCCAAAGCAAAGATTGGCAAATCTAAAGAAATATCAATTTCAGAACTTAGAAAAATGTGCCATGATTTTGCTTTAGGATATGTAGAAGGTCAAAAAGAGCAATTTAAGCGGCTTGGAGTTTTGGGCGATTGGAATAATCCATATATTACTCTTATGCCCGAATATGAGGCTCAACAAATAAGAGTTTTTGCCAAAATGGCGGGAAAAGAAGATACTATTTACAGAGGATTACGCCCTGTTTATTGGTGCCCGTCGTGTGAAACTGCACTTGCAGAAGCTGAAATTGAATACCAGAACGATAAATGTGATTCTATTTATGTTAAATTTAGAGTTTCTGATGATTGCGGAAAATTTTCTAAGTTTAATTTAAATCTTGACGACACTTATTTCTTAATATGGACTACAACCGCCTGGACTTTACCGGGGAACGTGGCTATTTGTGTTGCTCCAAGTTTTGAGTATTCAATTGTTAAATGTGAAGGTCAGTTTTATATTATTGCAAGTGGCCTAGTTGAACGAACTATGTCTGCCGGCAAAAAAGATTCTTACGAAATTGTTGGAACCGTTTTGGGGGAAGAACTTGAAGGCATGAAAGCATACCATCCTTTCCTAGACAGAGAATCGCTTGTAATAACAGGTGACCACGTAACAGCTGAAAGCGGTACCGGCTGCGTTCATACAGCTCCCGGACACGGAATGGAAGATTTTGAAGTCTGCAAAAACTACCCAAATATACCCGTGGTAGTTCCTGTAAACTCTAAAGGCGTTCTTACAGAAGAAGCCGGACAATTTAAAGGGCAACATATTAGTAAGGCCGGTAGTTTGATATGTAATTACTTAAACGAAATAGGAAGTCTTTTTGCTATAAAATGTATAGAACACCAATATCCGCATTGTTGGCGTTGTAAATCGCCTGTAATATTTAGAGCTACAAAACAATGGTTCTGCAGTGTTGAAAGCTTTAAAAAAGAAGCCTTAAATGCTGTTGAAGGAATAAAATGGAATCCGGCATGGGGCGGAGATCGTATAACCTCTATGATAACCGAGCGCAAGGATTGGTGTATTTCACGCCAGAGAAAATGGGGAGTTCCAATTCCGATATTCTTCTGTAAGCATTGCGGGGAAGAGCTTATAGATAAAGATGCTATGATGCATATTGCGGACATATTTGAAAAAGAGGGTTCAGGTTGTTGGTATGAGCACGATGCGGATTACTTTATGACTAAAAAATATGTGTGCGATGAGTGCGGTCATAGTGAGTGGGAAAAAGAGCAGGACATAATGGACGTTTGGTTTGACTCCGGCGCCTCTCACACAGCTGTATGTGCTTCCAGAAAAGAATTAACATTCCCTGCAGACTTATATCTTGAAGGTGCCGACCAGTATCGTGGGTGGTTCCAGTCTTCGTTACTTACTTCTGTTGCTGCGCACGGCAAAGCGCCATATAAAACTGTTGTTACCCATGGATGGGTTGTAGATGAAAATGGTAGAAAGCAGTCTAAATCTTTAGGCAATGGCGTTGACCCTATGAATATAGTTAAGCGCTACGGTGCTGATGTACTTCGTTTGTGGGTTTCGTCTGCGGATTATCATTCGGATATGAAGGTTTCTGACAACATTTTAAAACAACTTAGTGAAGCCTACCGCAAAATCAGAAACACATCAAGATTTATACTTGGTAATTTGTACGATTTTGATCCTAACAAAGATATGGTGCCGTTAGATAACATTGAAGAACTCGACCGTTGGGCATTGGTTAAGCTAAACGAAACTTTGGATAAGTGCTATAAAGGCTATGAAAGTTTTGAGTTTTATGAGATTTTCCATTGTGTACAAAATTTCTGTATAGTATATATGTCAAATTTCTACCTTGACATTATAAAAGATAGACTTTATGTTGAGTCACCTAAAAGTTTGACACGCCGTTCAGCGCAGACGGTTATGTATCTCGTTGTTAGCGCTCTTGTCAAAATTATAGCTCCTATACTTTCTTATACGGCTGAAGAAATTTGGAAGTATATTCCGAAAATGGAATGCGAAGATTCGGATAGTATATTTTTAAATGATATGCCTAAGAAGGTAGATCTTAAATTACCTAATGATTTCATTGAAAAGTGGGATAAAATCTATAAAATTTGTGATTCGACAAAGAAGATAATCGAAATTTATCGTAAAGATAAAACAATAGGTTCTTCGTTGGAAGCAAATGTAACGCTTTACTTTGACAGTGATGATTTATACAATTTTGCATTGCAGAATAAAGAAACATTAAAGAATGTACTTATAGTTTCTAGTGTTGACGTCATAAAAGGCTCGGGAGCTGAACATACTGTAGATGAGTCTATGCGTTTTGGAGTTAGCATAGTTCACGCACAGTGCGGTAAGTGTGAAAGATGCTGGAATTACAGCGAAAGCGTTGGCAAAAATGTTGAGCATCCTACTCTCTGCGATAGATGTTGTAATGTTATAAAATAGCGTTTGGGTGAATTTGGCATAAAAACTCAGATTTTCGATTGTTTTTGGTTTTAGTTATATTTTTTACACGGAGCTTTTGATATGTTGATTTTTTGGGTTTTAATTTTCTTAATTTTTGCTGTTGACCAGATAATTAAGAGCTTAGTTTTAATTTATATCTCGCCTAATCGATGCGTTGATACTTTTGCGCCATTTTTAAAAATGGTTAGAAGTACTAATACCGGTGCGGCATTTAGTAGCTTTTCTGGTATGAGGTTTTTCTTGATTTTTATTTCTATTATGTTTATAGCTTTTGCGTTTTATTATATTTTTAGAAATAAAATAAAAGATTTAAAAATTTTAGTTTGTGCTTCTTTTATGATAGGTGGTGCAATAAGTAATCTTTTTGATAGAATGTTTAGGGGATATGTTGTGGACTATTTAAAAATCATATTTTTCCCTTATATATGCAACTTAGGGGATTACTTTATATGTATCGGAGCTACTATGGTGATTTTATTAATAGTTATGCGAAAAATCGATTTATAATTTACAGTTTTAAAGTTTTAATTATAAATTGCCACTAAAAAATAGTGGCAATTTATTTTTTTTATAGCTGCCTTATTTTTTTTAATGTGCTTTTTTCTAACCTTGACACTTGTGCCTGACTTATACCTATCTCTTGTGCTACTTGTGTTTGAGTCTTTCCTTTTAGAAATCGTAATTTTAAAATGTTTTTTTCTCTTGGATTTAATTTCTCTATTGTTTGTTTTATTGCAATGCTATTTATCCACTGTGTGTCATCGTTTTTATCTCCTACCTGATCCATAAGATATACCGTGTCGCCCAGCTTGTCTGAAAAGACAGGTTCATATAAGGAAATGGGGTCAACTATCGATTCAAGAGAAAGAACCAAGTTTTCTTTTTTTACATTTATTTCTTTTGCTATTTCTTCTATAGTTGGTTCTCTATTCAATTTTTCTCTTAATTTTCCTTCGGTATAATTTATTTTATATAATTTACTAGATATATTAGCAGAAACTTTTATCAAACTTTCGTTAGTTATTATTGCTTTTTTTATTGTAAATTTAATCCATGGAACTGCATATGTAGAGAACTTATAACCATAACCATAGTCAAATAAT
>CAYUTE010000202.1:0-4601 GCA_964447545.1 uncultured Eubacteriales bacterium | reverse complement strand
TGGTACATATACACAATTTTTCCGCTTAGGTTATGGATTGTTGCAGAGTTCTCGAGCAGCTCAGGGTGCTTTAATACTCTTCGAAGTGTAATTTTGTTTATAGCAGTTCCGAATATTCTTGTAGAATTTTTACGGTCGTGCTGGAGCATATCTGTTTTAAATTCTCCAATAAACTCACATATATTGTCCTCGTTAAAGTTTTGCATAATATCATCAATGTTTTGGTCAGCGTTCTAAATAAATAGTAATGTATGAGAGACAATTCCCTCTGACGCGTCTATTGTAAGGTATAATCATTTTGTATCCTCACAATATTCCTTTTTAATGATTGTTCCAGTAATGTGTATTTTATTCATATTTGTTCACTCCTTTGTTTTTAGATTTATGATAGATAGTCACTTTCAGGTGATCTATTCTAGAAAGGGAAAAAAGCAAAATTTCAAGAAAAGTTTTCAAGGCTTATTGACACCCAAAAATATATGGTATATAATAAAGCTACTTCAATAGTGAATTTTATTTTGAGGTTTTATACCTGTGTAAAATTACACTATTCTAAAACATGGACTAAGCCATAAATTAATAATCCGCTGTTTTATACCTGTGTAAAATTACACAGGTATAAAGCGGGCGAACAGCCTGACGGAAATCAAAAGTCAAAAGCAAAATTAAAAAGAAAAAAAGCCCTCTGCACGAGGGCTTTTTTCTTGGTTGATTTTACTTATAAAAATATGCTATAATATAATTATAATATTTTGCAGGGGTGTATTTATGAAAAACAGTGTAAAAACTAATGCCAAAGCAGTAGGTGTTAAAGGTGTTGTAGTAAATGATAATAATGTCATTTTAACTTCATTTGGCAAAGGTAGCAAAGCTAATATTGAAACTATTTATGACGGTACTGAATTAGATGAAAAGAAAATAGTATTAGATAAAACTGAAATAAAAGATGAAAAGCACGCAAAAGTAACAAGTAGAAACAAGCTTACAGCTACTGTTGCATTACCATTAAAAAAAGAGGACAAATTTGTTATGAAAAACAATTTGGACTTCTTAAATATGAAACCAAACCTTGAGCAATACTTTTTTGGACAAGCCTTTGAACAAAGCAACATACCTGTTCAAATAGCTTACCAAATTCTTGACATTGAAAAAATTATGTCATCACATATTAACAACATTGTTTACACTATGAATAACCTTATGGGCTTTACCGATGAAAACGAGGATATTATTGGTGGTATAGGTTTTACTAAAAATAGTGTGACCTTTAAAGATTTTTCTAACAACAATTTTTCGGGCACTATGGGCAAGCTTAAAGAAAATTACAATGAAAATAGCAGAAAAATCTCTAAAGACCAATTTGTGAATGTATTTGATTTTCCTCGTTTGGCATATATCTCTAACGATTTTGCTGTACCAAAGGGAAAAATCACTGTAGATGACATTAATAAGGTAAATCAAAATATTTATTATGCAATTCTTCTTTTGGGCTTTGTAAGGCAGGCGTTAGCTCATAAAGACACATCTTCAATTTACAATATTGCATCTATTAAATTTGAAAAAGATAATGCAACCAATTCTTTCGGCGAAGCAAAGAAATACTTAGAAGAAACATACGCAAACGGTGTAGCTAAATTAAACTGTGAGGTAAAGAATAATAACAAAATGTTTAGCAAAGGCTCATTTGAAGTGCTTGCAAAAAACAACATTTACTACCTCGCAAAAGCTTTTTATATAGATTTAAACAATCGAAAAGCTATAAACACCCTTGCTAAAGATTACTATGACTACATAGTTAGAATGGAAGGCAAAAACATGGGCTTTTCTATTAAAAAGCTTCGTGAAATTCTTGTGAATGATAGCAAGGAAAAGCTTGGAAAAGATTTAGCAGACAAGGCTTATGATACATTCAGGTCAAAGCTTTACACCTTAATTGACTTTACTGTTTTTTATTATTACAAAAACAATTCTGACAAAATTGATGTTTTAGTAAATCGTCTTCGTCAGGCAAAAACCGAAGAAGACAAAGCAAGGATTTATATTAACGAAGTAAAAAGCTGGGATAAATCTTTATTAAAACAGATAAGCTTCTTTACAAGACTTAGTGGTGCAAGCTTTTCAAGTAACATTAAATTTGAAAAGCAAACCGCTCGAGACAAAGAGAGGCTTAATTTCAAGGTTCCGGAAATTCAAGGCAAAATCAGTGGCAATTTAAACGGTACAAATGCAGATTACTTTGTTACTCTTATTTATTTCCTTACTAAATTTATTGATGCTAAAGAGATAAATGACCTTTTAACAACTCTTATAAACAAGTTTGAGAACATTCAAAGCTTTATAGAGCTTTATAACAATATAAATGGCACCAAGCTTGAATTTTCTGATAATGCTAAAATGTTTGAAGGTAAAAAATGCCAATATATTGCAACCAAGCTTCGTGAGGTTAAGTGCTTTGCCCGTATGGAAACACCTGATATTGAGGTTAAAGCAACTATGAAAGAAGATGCCCTTGCCATACTCGGTAAAGACTATAATAACGAAAAAGAGAAAGAAGAAATTGATAAATACTTGGTAAAAATAATACCTAGTAACCTGTGTGGTGACGACATACAAGACCGTGGCGTTTTGAACTTCATTATGAATAATGTTGTTTCAAACAAGCGTTTTCAGTATTTGGTACGCTATGCAGATGCAAACAGTGTGCATAAATTAGCTAAAAAAACCGAGCTTGTTAAATTTGTTCTTTCATCTATGCCGGACAGCCAAATTGATAAATACTATGCTAAAGTTACCGACATTAAAAGTGAAGATAACGATAGAAACAAATGGATTGCCGAAATATTGGGATTAGAATATGCTCCGAAAAAATATCAGGTTAGCGCTGATGAAGTAAAAAAAGAGGACAAGCTTGAGCTTTTAGCAAAGCTTATTTACAATTTTGACTTTGATGAAATTAAAGATGTTAAGCAAAAAGCCAAAGCTGGCACACTTGAACATGAAAGAAAGTTAGTTTACAAAAACAGCATTTCTCTTTACTTAACTGTCCTTTACATTCTGGTTAAGAATTTAGTAAACGTAAACTCAAGGTATTTCCTTGCATTCCACTGTGTTGAGAGGGATTTCTTCTACTGGCAAAGCAATTCCCAAAACTGGAAAAACGACCAAATAGGGCCAAAGAAATTTAAAAAAAATGATAAGTGTCGATATTTAGATATTACAAAAGAAAAAATAGGAGAAAATGGTTTAAATGCACTTTCACCTTATCCAAACACAAAAGACCACTCAAGCTATAACGACTACCGAAATAATGTTGAGCATCTTAATGTTGTTAGAAATATAAATGATTTGTTGGAGGGCTTTACATTAGATAAACAAGCTTCTTATTTTGCTATTTATCACTACGCTATGCAGTATAAGCTTTTCAACGGCGAAGAAATATTTGAAAGCAACAAGATTTATCATACTTATAGCCAAAAAGCACTTAACAAATTAAATCTTCCGTTCCTTTATAACAAGGCTCGTTATAATGCTTTAAGCCACGAAAAGCTCTTTGATATGAACAAAAAAGAAGATAGCAAAAAATAATTGGCAAAAAATAAAGGGTACTAACATTTAGTTAGTACCCTTTTTACTATGCTACTAAATCCCAGCTATCATAGTCGTAATCCCTCCTTTGCTTTTCTCTCTCAAGCCTGGCTTCAATAACTCTTTGGTTATTGTTGTAAATCTCCTGGCAGAATGCTGCCCAAGATTCCTCTGTTCTGTTTATAGTGTACTTTCTTCTGCGTTCGTCTCTATAATTGTTTTTCATAATTAAAATCTCCTTTGTTTTTAAAATTTATATTAAAGATCACTTTTTAGGTGATCTATTCAAAAAAAGAAAACCACTCGTGTTTGAGTGGTTTCTTTTGAAGGAATGTTGTTTTGTAAAACGATATTGCCTACATATATCGTTTTACTGCTCTGATAGACCACCTTTTTAGAAATGGAATTTGTTTTATCAGTAATAAAGAAAAGGAGAAAAATATGTTTCAGGTGATCTATTCTAAAAAAGGGAAAAGCAAAATCCAAGAAAAGTTTTCAAGGCTTATTGACACCCAAAAATATATGGTATATAATAAAGTTACTTCACTAGTGTGTTTTATTTTGAGGTTTTATACCTGTGTAAAATTACACTATTCTAAAACATCCTTATTTGCCTGTTGTCTAGATTTTACGTTTTATACCTGTGTAAAATTACACAGGTATAAAGCAATATTAAAAAACAGAATTAAAAAGCAAAAAATAAAGCCCTCGTGAAGAGGGCTTTGCTTTAAAATAATCAGTAGGATTATCGTGACTAAAAGCAGAGGATATTACAGACGAAATAATATCTGAATCCTATACAAATAATTAAATTTATGGGGTGGAAAATGTATAATATTGTTTTGAGTGGCGGGCCTTCATCCGGCAAATCAACGTCTCTTTCAAATCTTAAAGAGGCACTTACAGAAAAGCTTGGTATGAAGGTTTTTGTTATGTCTGAAGTTGCAACCGAGCTTATACTTACCGGCATTGCGCCAAGCGATAAAATGTCTGTAGATGAATTTGAAAGATATATA
>CAYUTE010000201.1:0-22807 GCA_964447545.1 uncultured Eubacteriales bacterium | reverse complement strand
TGGTGCTTTAATTGGATTTACAACCGAATATTATACTTCTGATACATATAAACCTACAAAAGAGCTTTCTAAAACATCAGAAACAGGGTCAGCCACAGTTATTATAGGTGGACTTTCTTTAGGAATGATGTCTACTTTCTGGCCGGTAATTATAGTTGGTGCAACAGTTTTGATTAGCTTTTTTGCATCTGGCGGTGATGTTTCGGGCGCACCAGAAGGATTTATCAAAGGACTTTATGGTATTGGCGTAGCTGCTGTTGGAATGCTTTCTACACTAGGTATTACTCTTGCAACAGATGCCTATGGCCCAATAGCTGATAACGCCGGAGGAATAGCCGAAATGGCAGGCCTTGGTGATGAAGTCAGAAATAGAACCGACGCATTAGATTCGCTTGGAAATACCACAGCAGCGACAGGAAAAGGATTTGCAATTGGTTCTGCAGCACTTACTGCACTTGCTTTAATAGCGTCATATATAACAGAGATAAAAAACATATCACTAAAATTTGTGCCTGATTTAAGAATAACAAACCCTCCGGTTTTGGTAGGATTATTTATCGGAGCAATGATACCATTCTTATTTGCAGCACTTACTATGGAATCCGTAGGAAAAGCTGCACAAAGTATAGTTCGTGAAGTTAGACGCCAGATTAAAAACATTCCCGGAATTCTAGAAGGCACTACTGAGCCTGATTACGCATCTTGTGTTGATTTATGTACAAAATCATCTCAGCGTCTAATGATCACGCCGGCAATATTAGCGGTTGTAGTTCCGGTAGTTGTTGGATTAATTTTAGGCGTTAATGGCGTTGCAGGATTTTTAGCAGGAACAACTATAACAGGATTTGCTCTTGCAGTTATGATGTCTAATGCAGGCGGAGCTTGGGATAACGCTAAAAAACATATCGAGGCGGGTAATTTAGGCGGTAAAGGTTCAGATTGCCATAAAGCAGCGGTAGTTGGCGATACCGTAGGAGATCCTTTTAAAGATACTTCTGGCCCGTCAATTAATATATTAATTAAATTAACTGCAGTAGTTTCAATAGTATTTGCCGGTATTACAACTGTGTTCCACTTGATTTAATGTAATCTGGTTGGAATAATAAATCTAATAAATCATAAAATCTCCCCGATGAATTAATTTTCATCGGGGATTTTTAATTATAATAATATATTTAATTGTTTTTAACCGTGCCGGGGTATGTTTGTATTCCGCCGCACATCTGTGGCACATTGCCGACTATAACGGTTTCGGATATTAATACATCTGTGTCTGCTTCAGTAACAGATGAACTTCCGGGGATTACAACAGTAATTCTTGCGTGTATGTTTATGTATATTCGGTGAAGAGTTTGATTAACTCCTGCACTGGTAAATTCGCTTTTAATTTCGGAGTTGACGCTGCCTGATGATGAAATTCCCAGAGGGACGTTAGGACCACGCTCATTAAGGAGCTCCCACCCCATTAGAGTGCCAAGGGGTATTGAAAATTGCTTGTTTTGAGAGCCCGATAGCTTTTCTTGGATTATAAGGTTAACTCTGGATTTAAGTCGATTTATCTTATACATATCTGATGATATAGACTGTACAGCACCATTTTCAGATGTGTTTATTTTTGTTATGTCAACGTATACTTCTTGATTATTACTTATATCGTCTAATATAGCTTGATTTATAATTTTAGTAGATATCGCACGGCCTTTGTTAGCAGAAATACTTTTTGCAACGGGTTTAAATTTTATATCCATAATAAATAGGAGAGTAGTAAATAATATTAATAGAATAAAAAACTTAACTTTAACTTTTTTGTTTTTGGCAGATCTACGAATAAAAACCACCCCATTTTTCGAGATATAAAAAAGCAAACTACTTTTAGAATATACTTTTGTTGGTATATTTGTGAGTTTGCGTGTATATAATATTTCTTGTTTATTTTTTGTAGAAATCTGGGAATAATCATACTATGCGGAACTTTAATCCGCAAAAATAGGTAAAAAAGGGGTGAAAAACATGTGTGAGAATCACTGCAAATGTGGTTGCGACCACCATAACGATGGATTATGTGCAAAGCTTTGCGGTTTTTGTAAGCTAATGGCAACGGGCATAATTTTTGGCAGTATAGTGGGCATGGTATCCATGTATTTTTTTGATAAAGATGAAAGGGTACGCTGCAATGCCAAAAAGGTTATAAAAGGCGCTGAAGATTTTACACATAAAATGCAGTCTAAAATATCAGAAGTTACAGGTCAGGGTGAATGATTAATTTATAAGTTTTAAAATACCGATTTCTAGGTTTAGAAGTCGGTATTTTAAAGTTTGAATTTAAAAATAAAAATTTTTTGGATATTTGCCTTCTGTAGTGCAAAAAAATGAGTTTTTTAGTCGAAATATAGGGGGAACTCTTTTTAAAAATTTCTTTAAACAAAGAAAGATTGGAGCTATAGAATGGGACATCAAAAATTAAATAATAGGCTTTTGGCCTTCTGTAACTTTTATTTAAAAACAGGGAATCCAAAAGAAGCGGCCGTTTTAGCGGGCTATAAAAGCTGTGCGGAACGCAAAGCCATGCAAATACTTTCTATACCGGCAGTCAAAAAGAAGATAGATGAGCTTTACAAAGAAAAGAAGAAAAACTTTGCATATAGTGCCGCAATAGGGTATGAACGATTGGCATTCGGGAATATTTCTGACGCTATAAAACTAGTTTTTGCAGAAAATATAAATTTTGAAGAAATAGAAAAAATGAATTTGTTTAATATCTGTGAGATTAAAAAGCCACGTGACGGAGCTATGGAAATTAAATTTTTTGATAGACTCCGCGCACTTGAAAAACTTGAACAAATAAATCATAGCTCAAGTTCACAAGAAGAATCGTTTTATAAAACGCTGGAAAATAGCATTGAAAATTTGTCAACCAATAAACTTTATGATGAAGAAGAAAAATTAAAATGAAATTCAAAAATTTCTCTAAAAAGCAAACAACGGTTCTTACTTGGTGGCTAAAAAACTCAGGTATAAGCGACTTTGATGCAATAATATGTGACGGAGCAATCAGAAGCGGAAAAACCCTTTGTATGTCAGTTTCTTTTGTTATGTGGGCTTTTTATAAATTTAATAACTCAGCTTTTGCACTCTGTGGAAAAACAATTCGTTCACTACGCAGAAATATGGTAACTCCAATAATCCCTGTACTAGAAAGCATGGGATTTTCGTGCTTCCAAAAAATGTCAGAAAACCTAATAAAAGTAACCTATAAAAATCACACCAATCTTTTTTATTTATTTGGCGGTAAAGATGAGTCTTCCGCATCGCTTATTCAGGGCATGACGCTTTCAGGCGTTCTATTTGATGAAGTAGCGCTAATGCCAAGATCGTTTGTAGAACAAGCTTTGGCAAGATGTTCTGTTAATGGCTCAAAATTTTGGTTTAACTGCAATCCTGAGTATCCTGGCCATTGGTTTTTTAAAGAGTGGATAGAAAAAAAGAGAGAAAGAAATGCACTTTATTTGCACTTTACTATGGATGATAACCCTTCGCTCTCGATGGAGCTAAAGCAACGATATAAAAGACTTTACAGCGGAGCTTTTTATCAAAGATTTATAGAAGGCAGATGGGTTGCAGTAGAAGGGCTTGTTTATCCGTTTATGACAGATATGTCTTATTTTTACGATATCCCCAAAGAAAGATTTAGTAAATATGTTCTTTCTTGCGATTACGGCATAGTAAACCCTACGTCATGTGGACTTTGGGGCAAGTGCCGTGATGTTTGGTATAGGATAGATGAATACTATTATGATTCCCGTAAAGAAGGAGAAACTCGTACCGACGATGAACACTATAACAAAATTTGTGATATGGTAGGTGATTTGCCAATTTCTCGTATGTTTGTAGATCCGTCGGCATCAAGTTTTATAACATTAATAAGAAAAAAAGGCAGGTTTGACGTATATCCTGCAAAGAATAGCGTTCTTAGCGGAATAAAAGAAGTTTCATCTGCTTTGAAAAGAGGTGATATAAAAATCTGTAAAAACTGCCATGACGCCATAAGAGAGTTTTCTATTTACCGCTGGAACGATAACGGTGGCAAAGATGTTCCGCTTAAAGAAAACGACCACTCAATGGATGACATACGGTATTTTGTAACCAGTATTTTGGCGGGCGAAGACGATGACCCGTTTTTTGCCATAGCCGCTCAAAGATGAAAGGAGAATATCATTGGAATTTTTTAAGAGAAAAAAAGTAGAACCAGCTGCTGTACAAACCGCACCTTCAGTTTTAAGTGATAATCACCCGTTTAAAATTTTGGAAAGTCGCTCTCAAAACATATCTCATCAGTGGAAGCTTTATAAAACGCTTAGAGAAGCAGTGCCAATCATAGATGCGGCAATATCCAAAATAGTGAGGCTTGTAGGGGATTTCAGAATTAGTTGCAATGACCCTCAAATAGAAGAAGAACTTAATGGATTTATAACCGGTGTTCAGGTAAACACATGTTCATCAGGTGCGAATAGTTTTATTCTTACTTATCTAAACCAGCTTATAACTTATGGTACAGCTGTTGGAGAAATGGTTATTAATCAAGAAAAAGGCAGCATAGAAGCGCTTTATAATGCATCTTTAAAAGATGTTGAACTTCAAACAGACGGTAGTCCGTTAAAGTTGAAAGTTTATAAAAAAAATAAAGATGGAAGTTTTTGTGCGATAAAATATCCGCAGTTAATTTTAGTTTCAGCGCTTAACCCGAGTCCGGGACAAATTTATGGTAATTCCATTTTAAAAGGATTGCCGTTTGTAAGCGATATACTTTTAAAAATTTATAATAGCATAGGCATCAATTGGGAAAGAATGGGAAATGTAAGATTTGCAGTTATATATAAACCGCCCAAAGATGCAGGAGATAGAGTTTATTCACGTGAAAGAGCGGCTCAGATTGCAACTGAATGGAGTAAAGCGATGAAATCCGGACTTCACCCCAGTGACTTTATAGCCGTGGGCGATGTAGACATAAAGGTGATAGGTGCGGATAACAAAATATTAGAAAGCCAAGTGCCGGTTAGACAGATGTTAGAGCAGATTATAAGTAAGCTTTCAATACCGCCGTTTTTGCTCGGATTAAACTGGTCGACTACCGAAACAATGTCAACGCAACAAGCTCAGATTTTAAGTAATGAGCTAGATGCTTACAGGCGTGTTGTAAATCCTATTATTTCTAAAATTTGCGATATGTGGCTAAGGCTTAATGGGCTTTCTTGTAATTATCAAATAAAATGGAACGCCATCGATTTAAAAGATAGTCTTCAGATTGCAAACACAAGACTTATAAATGCACGTGCTGAAGAAATCGAAAAAAGAATAGAGGATTCTTATAAAAATTAAAAATCGTTGAAAATTATAAACTTAATACGCTGAAAAATCTTTTAACTTGGAGGAAAAAAATGAAAGACGGTTATGTAGTTAAATCCAAATCCGAATCAAAGGTATCAGAAACTGACCTTGAACTTATAAATAAGCTCACTCGCAGAAAATTTGAAGCTGAAGAAGTATATACCTTCAACGTCGTGCTTTGCGATAACGATATTGATAGAGATTTTGAAAGATTTACAGATGAATCTTTAGAAAAACTTTCTAAGATGTTTGTAGGCAAAACAGGAATAATAGACCACAACGCTTCAAGCGAGAATCAGATGGCAAGAATTTTTGATTGTACAGTAGAAATATTACCTAAAAAGTTAAACCGTGTTAAACAGACATATAAAAGACTTGTTGCAAGAGCATATATGCCACGTAGTGAAAAAAATAAAGATTTAATTCTTGAAATAGATTCAGGCATAAAAAAAGAAGTTAGCGTAGGTTGTTCAGTTGAGAATAGAATTTGTTCAATTTGCGGCAAGAATCTAAATAACGATAAGTGCGCTCATAAAAAAGGCAGAAGATATAAAAAAGGGAATTCGTTTGAAATTTGCCATGTTATTTTAGATAACCCACTTGATGCATATGAGTGGTCATTTGTAGCTGTTCCTGCGCAGCCGGAAGCAGGAGTTATAAAAGCGTTTTTGCCTTTGCCAAAAGGAGGTGAGAAAAATATGGAAGAAATTATTAAATCATTAGATGTTGGCAAAGACGTAAATCTTTCTGCTGCAGAGTGTGAAAAGCTTTCAAAAATGATTGTAAATCTTAAACAAGAGGCAGAACTTGGCAAAGCTTACCGAGAAAATCTAAAAAGAGATGTTTTAAAACTAAGCGCTATGGTTCAACCCGAAATTAGTTCAGATTTAATGCAGAGCATAGTTGAGAAACTCTCGGCAGATGAGCTTGAATCTTTCAAAAAATGTTTTAAGTCAAAACTTGCAAAAATAATTCCGCCAAGTCCACAGTTTTCAGCAGAGGCTCAGCCAAAATCAGTTCCAGAAAACATTCAATTCAAAATATAAAATAAATTAAAATGGAGGAATTTAATAATGGCATTTTGTGATTCTATAAAACTAGAAAAAGGTATGTATAACGTATGTGGAAAAAGTTTTACAGCAGTCTTGGAGGATATGGACCCATCAGAAAACTACATAGGCACACCAATGGAAGGTTTAGATGCATATCAAAGACAGCTTAAGCGTTTTGATATAAAAGTAAGCGGTGCAGGCTGCGATAAAGTTGAAAAATTCTTTAGTACAACCGATTCCGCCGTTCTTTTCCCAGAATATATTTCTCGTGCAATTAAACAAGGTATGGAAGCTTGCGATGTATTGCCAGAAATCACTGCTGCAAAAACAGTTGTAGATGGTATAGATTACCGTGCAATAACTTCTGCAACAGAAGCATTAACTTCAAGTAATACAGGTGCAGAGGGCAAATCATTAAGAGCGGTAAATGTAAACACAAATAGCACTTTAGTTTCTCTTAAAAAATATGGTAGATTGTTTTCATCAACTTATGAATCTTTAAGATTCCAAAATCTAGACGTTTTAGCGGTAATATTCAAACAAATCGGTATGGATATAGCCGGCGAGCAAGTAACCGATGCAATTACAACTTTGCTCTCTACAGGAGCTGGCGCTGCTTCAACGGTAAGTTCCGCTACAGCAGGAACTCTTGCATATGCCGACCTTTTAAGTTTGTGGTCATCACTTAGCCCATATAGCCCCAATGTTATGATTGCTGCACCGGCAACAATTGAGGATATTATGGCACTTTCTCCAATGCAAGACGCAAAAGCAGGATTAACATTCCATGGAACAGGAAACTTAATTACTCCTATTGGTGCAAAACTTGTTATGAGTAGTTCTGTATCTGCTTCAAATATTATTGGAATTGATAAAAACTTTGCTTTGCAAATGGTACAGTCAGGCGGCATAAAAGTTGAATACGATAAGCTTATCGATAAACAGCTTGAGCGTGCTGCAATAAGCACAACTGTAGGATTCTCCAGAATTACATCAGGCGCTGTAAAAGTATTAAATTACTCTAGTACTTCCACAGGTTCGTAATTTCTGAAGTCTTATTTTGTAAAAATCCAATGAAATCGAGGGGAGAATGATTTGAACCCAGAAGAGGTATTGAGCAGATTTTTAATAATAGCAAATATCCCGCTTGAAGAGGCATCATCTTGGATTCCGCTGTGTGCTGAGGCTTCTGACGAGATTTTAAGACATTTAAAAAATTCTGTTAATCCCGCCGAACATATGCATAGATTAACCACTTCGGCTGCGGCTCTGGCGTTTTACCGGTATATTCTTTATAACGTTGCAAACGGTGGAGCGGAATCATTTGGCGCAGGAGAGTTACGCATAAGGACTAATACAGAGGTTGCTATTAAAAACGCTTATGCCGTTTGGTTAGATGCAAAACGTTCCATTGCAGACCTCTTAAATGATGAAGAATTTGTTTTTGAAAGGATAAATTCTTAAATGTTAGTCAGTGCGGAAAAACTAATAAAAAAATACGGTAATGAAATTATCATTAACAACGGTACGGAATCCAAAATCTCTTATGCGATAATCCAGTGTTTGCGGTCAGATGGTCAAAGTAGTCTTTATGGAGATTATAATAGTCAAAACCATGAGCAATATCTTTATATAGGAGTTCCAAATAAACTTTCGGGCATAGTATCTCCTACAATTACCTATGATGGTAAAACTTATACTGTAATAAAATTAGAAAAAGTGATAGTTTCCGGCAAAACAATTTATGAACGTGCAGTTCTAGAGGGGCAATAAGTTTTAAAGGGGCGTTTTATTTTATAAATCGCCCCAAAAATTGTTTCAAATAGAAGTTTAAATAATTTTTGGCTCGGGAGGCAAAACGATGCTTAATAATATTAATTTTTATTCTGAATATATAGAGCCTATATTTGTAGGGAAGAAATATTACGGAATTAAGCTTATGTCTGTTTATGATTCTATAATTTGCGTAAAAACATATGAGAATTTAATTAAAGATGAAGTTTTTGAAAGTCTAGAAGAAAATATTTCTAAAGAAATTTGTAGTCAAGCCAGCGTTGTTTGTATGTGTTTATACACCAGTGGCGGTGAAAAGGTGTTTTCTGAAGCTTTAGATGTTATAAAAAAGCTTTCGCCATATGAGATGCAAACAATTTATAACGAATACAAAAGTATGCGTGATAAGATAATTCATAAAAATAAAGTTTTCCGTGAGATATTACATAACACAAAAAAGTATTATAAAAATCTTAAATGATATGTGTTTGATTTTCAGAAATAAACGAATAAATTTTAAAAATATAAAAATATTTGACTTTTTTCCAATAAGCGTTTAAAATTATATGTAGTGAATTTTTGAGCATTTAAAAGAGTGGGTAATTCCCGCTCTTTTGTTTATGTTGGGAGGTACCAAATGGGTAAAGAATTTTTTAAAAAAAGTCAAGGTTCGGTAGTAAGTGCCGTTTGGCCGATAGCTCAGCCGCTAGCAGAAGATTTAGGGCTAGAAATCTGGGATATAAAATTTGTAAAAGAAGGGCCAAATCATTTTTTGAGAGTATTCATAGATAAACCTGATGGAATAACTATTGATGATTGCGAATCTATGAGCCGCGCTTTAGATGCACCTCTTGATGAAGCAGACCCGATTCCGGTTTCATATTGCTTAGAAGTATGTTCGCCCGGAATAGACAGAGAGCTTACTTGTGATGAACATCTTGAAAAGTTCATTGGCAGCGATGTAAAAATAAAATTAATAAGACCTAACGAAAACGGAGAAAAAGTTTTAATCGGTAAGCTTTTGGATTTTGATAAAAATTCAGTAACAATCGAGTCTGAAGATAAAGCTCAAAACAAACTAAATAAAGAAAACATATCACATATAAATTTAAATTATTAGGGGAGAAAAAAATGGGTAATGAGATTTTTGAAGCATTAAAATCACTTGAATCTGAGCGTGGAATTAGCATGGATTTTATGCTCGAAAAAATAACAAAAGCAATAGTAACAGCTTGTAAAAACAGTTATGATGGAAATGAAGATGTAAATATTATCGCAGATTCTAAAAATGGTGTTTTTGAAGTAGAGCTTTATAAAACGGTAGTAGAAGAAGTAACTTCTCCCGGTAGAGAAATGAGTCTTGCCGAAGCCAAAACCATAAACAAAAAAGCTAAATTAGGCGATAAAATAAAAATTCTTTTAGATACTAAAGAATTCGGACGTATAGCTGCTCAAACTGCCAGAAATATAATCCGCCAAGGAATTAAAGACGGCGAGCGTAGCCAAATCGCAGCAGAATTCCAAAGTAAAAAAGACCATATAGTTAGCGCTTTAATTGAACGTATAGACGAAAAAACCGGTGTTTTTACTTTGCGTATTGGAAAAGCCGAATCCACATTGCCTAAAGGAGAGCAAATTGGAGGCGAAGTGGTTAAAGAAGGCGACCACATAAAAGTATACGTTTCAGACGTTAGAACAGGCGATAAAGGACCTAGAATTATGATTTCTAGAACTCACCCAAATTTTGTGCGTAAACTTTTCGAGAATGAAATTCCGGAAATCCACGACGGCATAGTAGAAATAAAATCTATAGCCAGAGAAGCGGGTTCACGTAGCAAAATTGCGCTTTTGAGCAATAATCCTGATGTTGACCCAATCGGTTCATGTATAGGCGCAAAAGGCGGACGTTTAAATGCGATTATGGAAGAACTTTGTGGTGAAAAATTAGATTTAATTGAATATAGTGAAGAACCGGCAAAATTTATTGCAGCAGCTATTGCTCCTGCAAACGTGCTTAAAGTTACTTTTGATGAAGAAAATCCAAAAACATGTAAAGTAACTGTACCTGATAATCAAATTTCATTATCTATCGGTAATCGTGGGCAAAACGTACGTTTGGCTGCAAAGCTGACGGGCTATAAGATTGATATTCGCCCGGAAAGCGGATTTTACGGAGAATAAAATTTTTAATAGGGGCAGGTGTTGATTTTTGGTTGAAAAAAGATATCCTATACGTAAGTGTATTGCATGTGCATCCAGAAAGCCAAAACATGATTTTTTTATGATAGTCAGGCCACCAAAAAATGTTGATAATCAAAATATCTATGTAACAGATGGTAGTCAGAAGAAAGATGGCCGAGGGGCATATATATGTAAAGACTTAAAATGCATATTAAAAGCCGAAAAAAGCCATAGAATAGAAAAAATATTTAAAAAATCTGATGTTAATAACATATACACAACGCTTAAAGAGGCGGTGCAGTCTTATGAGCAATAAACTTTTACAGTTTTTAGGTATTACAAGAAGAGCCGGAAACTTAGTTTTTGGTATGGACGAAGTTAAAAAAAATTGTTCTAAAAATTTTATAGAAGTTATTCTTTTAACTTCGGATATTTCCTCAAAATCAAAACAAAATATTTGCATAGTAGCACAGGAAAATAACGTGCCGATAATTCATATTCCCCAAACCAAAAGTCAAATAGAATCCTCGGTTGGCAAATATGCCGGGATAATCGGGATTAAAGATGAGAATTTTGCAAATAAAATAAAAACGCTTGTTTCTGATTGAAATAATAAAAAATAGATTGTCTTTTTAGCATAAAGTAAGTTTTAGCCTTGAAAGGAATGGTTTAGCTAATGATAAAATATAGAGTACATGAGGTTGCGAAAGATTTAGGAGTTTCAAGCAAGGACATAATAGCGCTATTAGCAGACTACACCGGCGAAGAAAGAAAACACATGACTGCTTTGCCTGATAATGAATTAAATATAATTTTGGAATACTATACGCAAAAAAATCAGGTAAAAAACTTTGATGATTATTTTGCAATGATAAATGAACCCAAAGAAAAACCAAAGCAAGAAAAACAAAAAACAGTAAAATCTGAAAAAGCAGCAGAAAAGTCTGAACCTAAGCAGAAAGAAACTAAAAACTCGCAAGCCAAACCGCAAAAGCAAGAATCAAAACAATCTGCACATAAAACTACTCAAAAAGCGGCGCCAAAAGAAAGATTTAAAAGTAAGATAGTTATTTCCGGTAGTTCTGATAATCCTGAAACAAACATAGTTTCTGTTGAGAGTAGGGTTGTTAACACAAGAAACGAAAATATAAACATTGATAAATATAATGAAAAATACGACCGTATTGCTTCTGAGAAAATTAGAACCGATAACACTGTTGCAAAACAGAAAATTGTTCAAAGATCTCAGCAAAGGAATAGATTTAAAAGCACGAAAAGAGAAACAGAAGCTGAAAGACTCCAAAGAATTGCAGAGCAGCGTAAAAATAAACCGATTACTGTTCGTATACCTGACGAAATCACTGTTGGAGAACTTGCATTAAGATTAAAAGCTACAGCTGCAGAAGTTATTAAAAAACTTATGCTTATGGGCAGCATGGCTTCCATAAATGATAGTATAGATTTTGATACTGCAAGTTTAGTTGCAATGGAATTCCACGCAAAAGTAGAAAAAGAAGAAGTAAAAACTCTAGAAGAAATCGTAATAGATGATAGTGAAGATAAACCTGAAGATTTAGTAACCCGTGCACCGGTAGTAGTTGTAATGGGTCACGTTGACCACGGTAAAACTTCGCTTCTGGACGCTATACGTCACGCAGATGTAATATCTACAGAAGCCGGCGGAATAACCCAGCATATAGGTGCATACAGAATCAATATTAATAAACGCGATATAACTTTTTTAGATACTCCCGGTCACGAGGCATTTACTACAATGCGTGCCAGAGGGGCTCAAGTTACGGATATAGCAATTTTAGTTGTTGCAGCAGATGACGGCGTTAAACCACAAACGGTTGAGGCTATAAATCACGCAAAAGCCGCAGGAGTTTCTTTGATAGTTGCAATTAATAAGATGGATAAAGAAGGAGCAAATCCTGATAGAGTTTTGCAACAGCTTACAGAATACGATATACTGCCGGAGCAATGGGGCGGAGATACACCGTGCATACAAGTTTCAGCAAAAACCAAAAAGGGCATTGATGAGCTTTTGGAAATGGTTTTGCTGGTTGCAGATATAAAAGAACTTAAAGCCAATCCAAACCGCTTGGCAAAAGGTACGGTTATAGAGGCAAAACTTGATAAAGGTAGAGGCCCGGTTGCAACCATACTCGTTCAAAACGGTACACTTAAGATAGGAGATATAGTGGTTGCCGGAACAGCAGTAGGAAAAGTTCGTGCAATGACTAACGATAAAGGCGAACGTGTAAAATCCGCAGGACCATCTGTACCTGTGGCTATTACCGGATTAGACATAGTCCCAAGTGGCGGCGATATAGTTGATGGAGTTTGCGATGAAAAATTAGCAAGAGAACTGGTTGAACAACGTAGAAACAATCAAAAAGAAGCCATGTTTAACAGCCAAATAAAAGTTACGCTTGATAATTTGTTTGACCAAATGAAACTTGGCGATGTAAAAGAACTTAAAATTATAGTAAAAGGCGACGTTCAAGGTTCAGTTGAAGCAGTTAAACAATCGCTTGAAAAACTTTCCAATAGTGAAGTTCGTGTTAATGTCATTCATGGAGCGGTTGGGGCAATCAGCGAGTCAGATATAATGCTTGCAGATGCATCTAATGCGATAATAGTAGGATTTAATGTGCGCCCTGAACCTAGTGCTGCAGAAGATGCAAAACGTCATGGCGTAGATATGAGACTTTATAGAATAATTTATGATTGTATAGAAGAAATTTCTTCTGCTATGAAAGGAATGCTTGCACCAAAATACCGTGAGGTACAATTGGGTAGGGCTGAATGTAGAGAAGTTTATAAAATTTCAAGCGTAGGAACAATAGCAGGTTGCTACGTTGTTTCCGGAAAGATAACCAGAAATGCTCAAATAAGAGTAGTACGTGATGGTATTGTTATATGCGAAGATGAAATATTGTCTTTGCGTAGATTTAAAGATGATGTTAAAGAAGTGGCGCAAGGTTTTGAATGCGGTATAGGATTAAATAACTTTAACGATATAAAAACGGGAGACGTTTTTGAAGCTTTCATTATGGAGGAATACCGCGAAGACTAGCCCAAAGGAGATGAATTTACAGTTATGCCTAGCCATAGAGCTGAACACGGGGCAGAGAGTGTTATGCGTGAAATTACAGCCATAATAAGAGAAATGAAAGATCCAAGGCTGTCAGATGGGTTTATAAGTGTTTTTAAAATTTCGCCGTCTAAAGACCGTTCCAGTTATAGAGTATTTATAAGTGCAATGGAAGGTATTGAAAAAGCGGAAATGGCGGCAAAATGTTTGCAGTCCGCCGAAGGCCATATTCGTGGAGAACTTGGTAGAAGATTACGGCTAAGATATATTCCACGTATGGTTTTTCAGCCAACCGATGCACTTGAATATGGAATAAATTTTTCTAAAAGAATAGATGAAATAATAAAACAGCATCCCTCAGGTATGGACAAGAATAAAACTGAAGAATAGGGAGCGATTTGATGGAATCTTTATCTTTAATTGTAGAAAAAATAAAAAATAGCGATTTTTTTGGAATTCTAACCCATAAATATCCCGATGGGGACGCAATAGGTTCATCGTTTGCGCTTTGTAGGACTTTGCAGAAAATGGGTAAGCACGCAAAAATACTGCTTGGGGATGAGATTCCGGAAAAATTTGAATTTCTTTCAGATTCCATAGTTAAAGAAGATTTTGAACCGGAAATTTATATTTCGGTTGACCTTTCTGATATTAAACTTTTGCCTGAAAGTTTAGCGGTATATGCTGACAAAATTGGTATTTGCATAGACCACCATAAATCTAATATTGGCTATGCGGAAATTAATTTTATAAATCCGCAATCCGCAGCGAATTGTGAGATAATTTTTGAACTTATAAAACTTTTAGATGCAAATTTAATAGATGAAAAAACCGCTCAGTGCCTTTATGTTGGGATTTCAACCGATACAGGCGGATTTATGTATTCAAATACATCAAGTAAATCTCATTATATTGTTTCAGAACTCATGAAGAAAAACATATCTGCAGATAAAATAAATGAGAAAATGTTTATTTTAAAAACATTCAAAAAATTCAGAACAGAAAATATAATATATAATAATTTAAAATTTTATTTTAGCGGTAAAGTAGCTATTACTTATATAACTGTTCCGGAGATGCAAAAAGAAGGAATCTCTGAAAACGAGCTCGACGGAATTGCATCAGTTCCTATAAGGATAGAAAATGTTGAGATTGGTATAACAATTAGGGAAAAATCTAATGGGATATGTAAAGCTTCTGTAAGGACCAGAGGTGATATAGATGCAAGTGCGCTTTGTGCACGGTTCGGTGGCGGCGGCCATATACGTGCGGCGGGTTTTGAAATTGCCGGTAATGCTAAAAACGCTATTTCAAAGATTATAGATAAAATTTCAGAATATACAGGGTGGAAAGAATGAACGGGATTTTGCCTGTGGACAAGCCGGAAGGTTGTACGTCGTTTGCGGTAATTGCGAAGTTGCGTAAAAAATTAAATCAAAAAAAGATTGGTCATATGGGTACTCTTGACCCAATGGCTACGGGAGTTTTGCCTGTGCTTTTGGGTGATACGGCAAAATTTCAGATTTTTGCCACGAATAATCAGAAAGCCTATATTGCTAAATTTAAGCTGGGTATTAAAACAGACACGTTAGATATCACCGGAAATATTATTTCCAATAAAGAAAGTAATGCCAAAAAAGGGGATCTGGAACGAATTTTAAAAGAATTTGTAGGTAAAATTTATCAAATTCCGCCGATGTTTTCGGCCATAAAAAAAGACGGTGTAAAACTGTGCGATATGGCACGAAAAGGCATTGATATTGAACGTGAAAAGCGAGAAATTTATATAAATGAGATAAAACTTATAAGTTTTGATGAAAAATCTCAAGAGGCTGAAATCAGCGTAAAATGCTCCAAAGGTACGTATGTTCGAACGCTGTGTAGTGATATTGGCGATAAACTTGGTTTTGGTGCTACTGTAACCTCCCTGCGTAGAACTTTTTCCAACGGTATTGATATAAATTCTTGTATAAAACTTGATGACTTGATGCAACTTACAAAAGAGGAAATCGAAAAAAATAAAACTCTGCCAACCGAAAAACTTTTTGAAGATTTAGAAACCGTAAAAATAACAGAAGCTCAAAAAATTAGGTTTAAAAACGGCGGTAGTCTGATGTTTGAAAGATTAGGGATAAGTAAAGATATTAAAGAAAATCAGATTTTTAAAGTATACTTTGATAAAGAATTTGTAGGTTTGGGCAAGGCAGATTTGCAAAATAAAGAATTAAAAGTATTGAAATTTTTAAAATAAAAAATTATTAGATAAATAGGGTAAAGAATGAGAATTTATGATAAAGTATTAAATCTGGATAATCCAACATCGGTTGCCCTCGGTTTTTTTGATGGTGTTCATAAAGGGCATAAAAAAGTTTTAAAAAAAGCTCTAAGTTTAAAAAACCAGGGGCTTTCTCCGTTTGTTTTTACGTTTTCTCAAAACCCAAAAGAAATAATAAAAAAGAAACCCATTATGCAATTAACCACCGTAGAAGAAAAAACTGAAATATTAGATTCTATGGGATTTGATGGTGCGTTTGTTATAGATTTTGAATTGGTTAGGGATTTTTCCGGTGAAGATTTTGTAAAACAAATTTTAAAAGATAAATTAAATGCAAAAGCTGTAGTTTGTGGATTTAACCATCATTTTGGCAAAGGCGGAACGCTTGGAGCTGATGATTTAAAAAATATATGTAGTAAGTATGGTATAGACGTTTATGTTGTTTTGCCTGAGATGTACAAAAATATGCCGATAAGTTCTAGTAGGATTAGAAAGTCTATATTAGAACAACGCACTCTGGAAGCAAAAGATATGCTTGGAGGTTAAATTCATATAAACGCATAAAAAAGCCCAACAGTAATAAACTGTTAGGTTTTTGTTTTGGTTTTAATTAGGGATTGCATTTTTGATTTTTAATACTATTGAAGTAATATCATCATCGTGGTCGTTCCCCCTCATAGAAACAGCGGTGTTTACTATCTTGTGTGCAAGCTCATTAGTATTAGAATATTTTTTGCTTTTTAATATTTGCTCAATCCAGTCTTCTCCGATGTCCGTTACGCCGTCCGAAAGCATTATTACCCAGTCTCCGGATGTTAGATTTATTGATTCTTCATAAGCTGTTACATTTGTAAAAATCCCTATTGGCAACGAGTTACAGCTTAATTTCTTAATTTCTCCGTTTTTGATTATAAACGTCAAAGGGGCGCCGGCTTTCATGAATTTCGCAGTCCCGCTGAATAAATTAACAGATAAAACATCAAGTGTTGAAAGATTTTCATCGTTTGAACCCAGAATAAGTGAGGAATTTACTAGTTTTGATGCACAATTAAATCCCATGCCGGCTTTAACAAAGCTTTTCATTAATTCAGACGCCACTTCTCCTTCGATGGCAGCTTGCTTGCCTGTACCCATACCGTCGCTTATTATTACGTTAAAGTTGCCTTCTCCGTCTTCAAAATATTTGTAGCTGTCACCGCAAAAACTTCCACCGCCACAACAGTGCTGGCAGGCATTTATTTCTACACAGTAATTTGTTTGTTCGCACATTTGCACTCTAAAGCTGTCGCCTAGGCCGGTAATTACCGGTTCACCAAATTTCTTGCCTAAAATGTTAGATACGATTTTAGAAAGTTTGATTTCTGAGAGTTTTTCTCTGTAATCGCTTTTAATTTCTAATTCTATAAATTCTTTTTTGCTTTTGTTTTTTCTGTGAGTTGCATTTAGTACGTTTATTCCGGACCTTTTAAGTTCTGTCTTGATTTGCGATGTTATCCATTGTTCGCCCGGCTCATATGCTTCTACTTCACCGGATATTTCTTTTAGCAGAACACCTACTCCTTGTAGCTGTTCGTCAGCTATTTTCCGTACGTCTTTCATGCTGTTTTCTTTCGATTTCTGCTTATTATAATTCGAATTCTCACGGTTTATAGTTTTGATTATCTCGTCTTTCTTTTTGCATCTTTTTAAGAAGTCTGTTGAGAAAACTTTTTCATTTATGTTTTGCTCGTTTGTGGCGTAGATTATAGCTTTAGATATCTCCGACTCTGTGCGATTGCATTGAATATTATAGCAAAGACCACACGATGTACATGATGAACAGACTTCATAGACTGATTCTTTGCATTTGTTTTTAAAATCTTCCAATGATTTTTTTCTAAATCCTTCCGAAACCTTTCCTACTATTTTCGGGACGCAAATAAGGGATTTTGAAACAAAATTCAATTTTTGAGTAAAAAAACTTTTAAGATTATCGGGTTTTTGTTCCGGTGCGAAAAACTCTCCGGATGTTACGCCAAACTTTTCAAAAAATGATTTTGGTAGTAGTAAGAATAATGATGCCCCAAGGGTTATTTCATATATTAGCGTAATGATTTTAGATGCGTCGCCGGACTGGAATGATACTAAAATACTGACAATCAGAAAAGTCAGGCATGTCCATAATTTGCCCCAGCGTGAACACATACCGGCTATTAGACCGCCAAATGCGTATGTTCCGGATATGTAATCGAACCCAAAGGATTGTAAACTAAAAACTATTCCTACGCATATTCCAAATATAGTTCCTCCAGCTATTCCAAATCCGTTCGCTACAAATAGAATGGAGGCTACTGCGAGTATTCTGCCAACCGAAACGGTCATAAAAGAAAAATGGGAAAACGATAGCATTAAAATGCCTAAACTCATAGAAATGCAAACAAAGTTTCTGAGTGATAAAAATTCCATAGCTTTTTTTGAAAAAGTCTTAAAACTCTGTTCAAAAAAATATGAAGCTGATCCTGAAATCAAGGATTCAAAAAAACTTATTAACACTGCTTTCCCGCCAAAATCTGCAGTATAATTTATTGCCATTCCGGTTGTAAAAGAAGAAATAAATGCAATTGCAGGTATGTATAGTTTGCTTTTTTTAATTTTGGTTAAATCGCTAAGAGCCCATCTTATCGTCCCTATTGCTATAAGGCTAGAAATATATCTTACTCCAATAGCCATACGCAAAGGGAATAGATATCCCAAAATAGAACCTACCGTGGCGGGGAGTAGCATTTTACCGGGTGCAGATGCCGCAAATGATATGCCAAATGGATAGTACTCGCCAAAAATTCCTGCGTGGGAAATAAAAAGGCCGAACAAAAAGTATACTGCTTTGAAGAAAATAATCTTAACTGAATAATTTTTAATAACATCAAAAAACTTTTCTTTGGTTACTAATGTAGCTTCTTTCAACATCCATCTCTCCCAACAAAATTAATATTTTAAATTCATTTTATTGGACGAGGGAGAAATATATTGTCATAGTGTGCTGTATTTTTTAAAGAATTTTTGAGTTAATTTATTATAAAGTTACAATTATTGAATTTTTTTGAATTTAAAAATTGATTTAAATCAAATAGTTCTTATTTTTTGTTTATTTTGTTTTTTATTATCAAAAATAATAATTCATAGTCTTAGCGACTCTGTTTTTGGCTTTTTTTATGTGTCTTGAAACCGATGATATACCTATACCGAGTTTTTTAGCTATATCTTTCATTTTCATAGTTTCGCCGTAGTACATTAGGACGCAGATTTTTTGTCTTTCTGTAAGTTCGCCATCAAGAATATTTTTAAGTGATTGAATCATTTTATTATATTTTTCATCTTCTTCGTCGAATAGATTTTGATTATAGGTGTGCGTGCTGAATAGTGATTCGGTAAGACTATCTAGTGATAGGACTTTTTTTCGCAATCTTTCATCACCTCGTACTTTATTTTTAAATGTTTACCTGTGTGAATTAGATTCAGGTACATTGCGTATAAAAGTTTAATTCTAGTGTCAATGTTTGTAAGTTTGTGCCCACATGCTGTGTTAGACTGAGTTTTGAGTTTACGAATATATTTTTTTATTGCCGATGCTTCTTCAAAATAGGTCGAATACCACTTTTCGTAGTCCACATACTCCTCCATTTCACACGAATTGTGTAGATAAGTGTAAAAAAATAAAAGCTCTTAACAATAGCTTAATTTTTTGTGCGGTATTAAAAAGTTTTTATCTTTCAAAAGTATCGTACCATATGTATATTTATAAGTCAACAGCCAAATAGTTTTTTAATATTAAAAAACAAAATAAGATAGAAGTCAAAATTCGCCATTTATAGCATTTATTGCACAGTATGTGTGCGAGTGATATAATAATTGTACAAATTAAAACTTTTCTGCAAGTTTTTATCAATTTTGTTTTGAAAAAACTCTGTTATTCAGGCGTATTCAAACTTATAGAGCCCTAAAGGGGTAACTGATGAAGACAAGGACGTGTTGAAAATTAAACATAATTTTGCAAAAAAGATAAGATCATTACGTAAGAAAACGGGATTAACCCAAGCGCAGCTTGCCGATAAGTTAAATGTTTCAGCTTCAGCGGTAGGCATGTATGAGCAAGGGCGCAGAGAGCCCGACAACGAAACACTTTCTAAAATATGTAAAGCTCTTGGCACAACAAGTGACTATATTTTGGATTTAAGTGATAGTTCAAATAAAATATGCAAAAATTCCGAGGTTTATAGTGTTATATCGAGCTTTATAGATTGCCTTGAAAAGCAGGATAACCTAATGTTTAATGGCGAGCCTATAAATGACCACGAAAAAAAGCGAATAGCTACAGCTTTAAAGGTAGCTACTGCGGTTACGCTTTCGGATATGAACTGCGAGCTATAACTCCATATGTTTTTTAATAACAATTTTCAAAAACGGGAATATGATATATAAAAAAGAATTTTAAAAAATTAAGTTTCAGCCATCCATGTATATTAATATTTTCCGGCGGTGATTACGCATTATGTGTGGATATAAAAAGCAGGGTATATTATCGCTCGCATTCGGGCTGGGGCTTACTCTTTCATTTTTGTTTCCGGAATCACTAATTATAATTATAGTTTCAATTATAATTGTTACTTTATCAATAGCGTTAATAAAATGTTGACTTTGATGAATTGGAGGCGTGCAAGTGAAAGTTGTTGTTATAAAAAGCCCCGGCGTTTTAGGATTTTTCTTAAGAAAAATTTTTGGAATAAAAAAAGAGCAGAGCCCTAAATAAAAAAGTTTTTCTCCGGTTTTATTTAAGCCGGAGATTTTTTATGTGTAATCACACGAAACGAGTAATAAAATTTAAAATTTTATTTTTTAAGATGTTTTTAACTATAATTTTATTTGTTATTACGAGTAAAAATAGATTACTTGTTATTAGATTTGGCTTCGTATTTTTTCTTGGTTGCTGCACCGCCACGTATATGACGCTGGGCTTTGTTTGTGTTTAAAACGTTTTTGACTTTTTTATATAGAGCTATGTTTATGTATTTTAATCTTTCGGAGACGTCTTTATGTACTGTAGATTTTGAAACCCCAAACTTTTTGGCGGTACATCTGACTGTTGCGTTGCTTTGTACCATGTATTCTCCTAATTTTAATGCTCGTTGTTCTAAGGACTGCTTCACTGCAAATTCACCTCAAAAATACTTTATGGGGCATTATATGTATAATTTTTTGAACTTATGATTTTAAATATTTTTGAGCATAAAAAATTATGGTAATAATAGGATTTCGAATAAAAATTGCTTGTTAAACCCGCTTGACTTGTTTGGAAAAAAGTGTTAAAATTATAGGTACCTCGAGAGAAGGGCTTATTTTTAATGCAATTTTTAGCTCTTTGGAGGGAGGATAAATTATATTCCGAAACGCCGGGAGGTGCCGTAAATGAGAGTAAAAATAACATTAGAATGCACTGAATGTCATCAGCGCAACTATGACACGACAAAAAATAAGCAGAAGAACCCTGAGCGGTTTGAGGCTAAAAAACATTGTCGATTCTGTAGGAAACATACTCTACATAAAGAAACAAAGTAGAAAAAGTATTAAATCGGAGGCAAAACAATGAAGGATAAAAAGAAAATGAATTTATTCAAAAAAATAAAGAATTTTTTTGTAGAATATAAAATAGAAATAAAGAAAATTGTTTGGCCAACGCAAAAAACTGTTCTTAGAAACACCGCCATAGTGCTTACAATGATAGTTATTATAGGTCTGTTTGTAGCAGCTCTTGATACAGGACTTATGAAATTGTTAAGTTACGTAATGTCGGTGGGCGTAAAGCAGTAAGTAATATCCGGGGGGAAAGAGATTAATGTCTGAAGAAGCAAAATGGTATGTTGTACATACTTATTCGGGCTACGAAAACAAAGTGGCTTCAAATCTTGAAAAAGCCATAGAAAATTCAAATTTAAATAATATGATTCAGAACGTAAAAATCCCGACGGAAGAAGTTACTGAAATCAAAGACGGAAAAGAACGTAAAATAGAGCGTAAAGTTTTTCCGGGTTATGTGTTTATAAAAATGATTTTGAATGATAGATCATGGCACATAGTAAGAAACATTCGTGGATGTACGGGGTTTGTAGGTTCTTCAACTGAACCCACTCCTTTAACTGAAGCAGAGGCAAAGAGCCTTGGTGTAGAATTAAAGACTATAAAGCTTTCACCCCATCAGTCTCTACCTCAGTGCCGAATTTACTTCGCTGCCCTTTGTTTGGCTTTGATTTTACTACTGGCTTGGTTTGGGGTATTTACCCTGTGCGTCTGTCTGCATGTAGCACCCAGAAGCTGGGGGCTTGGATCCCTAGGAATTAGACTTGCAGGTGGTTGTTGGCTGACCCGTGGGTACTAGAACTTGAACTCAGATCCCCGGGAAGGGCAGCTTAGCCAACTCTCCAGCTCCTCTATTTTCTAAGTTAGTTTTGAACTTTCTGAAATTATAAAATTTCACGATAATTACATCAATATAATATACTTACATCATTTCCCCTCCTTCCCTTTCTCCCACCAACACATCCCAAGTACCTTCCCCTTGCCCTCTCTCAGATTTCTTGTTGGTTTGTTTGGGATGCACTCACTCTGCAGCCCCGGTAGACTTCCAGCTCTCAGTCTGCCTCAGTCACCTGGGACGCAGGGGTGAGTCATCCCACAAGGCTGGAAGTTGGGCTTCTGCTGCTGTCCCTGTGGGTGCTGGTTTGTTTATTCTTTTGAGACAGGGTCTCCTTTTGCTGCACAAACTAGCCTGTAGTTGACAGTAATCCCCTTGCCTCAGTTTCCACATTATGTGTGCCCCCATGTGACTGGAAGTGGTAACGGGAAAGTAAATGCTGAAAACAAGGTCCTGAAGTTAGGACTGAGTACTGAGTATTGGGTACAGAGGACCATAGCTTTGTTTCCTGTACCCAGGTCAAAAACTACCTGTGATGCACACTCCAAGGAACCCAATGACTCAAGCCTCTTTGGGAACCTGCACTTATGTATACA
>CAYUTE010000200.1:0-2423 GCA_964447545.1 uncultured Eubacteriales bacterium | reverse complement strand
AGCAAAATAAATAAAAATTCCGCCCTAAATGAGCGGAATTTTGTACATTTTTCTTATTTTTATTTCAACTTCTGTTATTTCCGGTGGAATTATAAAGCGGTCATTCCGCAAATACTGGACAATGCCTTCATCAATCCATCTCTGTTTATTATCTTCTTCAACTTTTAAAGTTGTCCATTTACTTGTAACCTTTTTAATCCACAAAACGGTTACATATTTATGGTAATATCTGGAATGTTCTTTCATGCGGCGGTCGATGTTATTAGTAGTTCCAATCTTGAAGAGTCTTTCATTTTCATCTCCAATCCGCACAAAATAAATAAATTCGTATGGTTTGCCTGTTTTGGGGACAACTACCTTTTTAGGTAGCTGTCCGCACTCTGAAATTATCATGCTGTCTGTTCCTCACTTTCCTTGTAACCGTCTGGTCGGCTTTTATGTTTTGTAATTGCAACGGTGTAATAATTTCCGTCTTTATCCTTAAAGGAAATTCTGTTTTTCTTAATGGGGAACGGATTTATCATGATGGTTGAATTTGCGTCAATGCAATCCGCAATGATTGAAATGATTTGGTCTTTGTTTTCGTCCGCCTTTTCTTTTGCTTTGAGCCTTTTAACTTTTGCAAGCCTATCTTCTTTCGGCTTTTTCTTCATTTCTTCTGCCTTTTCTTCATAGCTATCGGCGACTTCATTTGTGATTTCATCATGGTCGAACAGCCAAAGTTCTTCGGCGTCCTGTTCTGTAATCTGTAATGATTTCATTGTGGCTTTTATCCACGCTTGCTTTTCTTTTCTTTCTTTTGCTGTCATAATTCAGCACCCCTTTCTTTAAGTTCAATATTATTATACCACAATAAAATCAATTTGTCAAGACCTTTTTTGAAAATTCTTTAAAAAATTTTTTGTGGATTTAAGGGTTGAGGAAGATTAATCTTCCTCGTTGCCCTCGTCATCATCTTCAAGCTCCTGTTCGTAACGAGTGATACCCGCCTTTGGTGTTATGGGCTTGAGCTGAATATCAGTGTTCGCCGTCCGCACAACGATTGTACCCTTTGTAAAACCGAAACTTGCACTGTCCGTGAATACCTCATATCCGCTTGAACGCAGGTAATCAGTAATTCCTTCCATAACCTTGTTCTTTGCAACAGCCTTTACATCTACCTTTTTTGTTGTCTTTTTTGCCATAATAAGCACCTAACCTTTCTAAAAATGTTTATTTGTTTTGTAGTTCCTCTTGACTACATCTTTATTATACCACATTTTAAAGGGTTTGTCAAGAGTTTTTTTAAAAGTTTTTTAATTTTTTTTACTGTCCCTTTTGGTTAAGGTCTTGCCGACAGTTAGGTCTGTCTGCTTAGTCGCGGTTCCTATCCCCTTGGAACAATTATATTATAACATAAACCAGAAAAAAATGCAATAGGCAAAATGCACAAAATATAAAATCTTTTTTGTATATTTTTCACAAAATTTATTTTCGTCACAATGCACAAATTCCGGGATTTCAATATTGAAAAGTTTGTGCAATTTGCGAATTGACAAAACAGCTGAGATATGGTATAATGGAAATGGCCGCCCCTGGCGGCGCACTCAAAAAGGGACACTAAAATTAGCAGGTGTCATTTAGTGTCCCTTATTTTCTCTGGTGGTTTTCGCCACGGATTTTTATAAAATAAAAATCCCAAAATTTTTTCAATATTTAATTGTCACTGGGCGAGGGAAAGAGGGGAATTATTCCCCATCTTCTTCCTCTACCTCATACCTTGTAACTCCGGCTTTCGGTGTAATCGGCTTTATCTGTATGTCACAAGTGGGGTGATTTACAACAACCGTTCCTTTTGTGAACCCATAGTCTGCCGAATTGCTGTGAACCGCTGTTTCACCGAACTTTTCTGTTAGTGCGTTTATAATAACCGCCATAACCTCATTCTTAGCAACCGCCTTAACATCAACTTTCTTAGTAGTTTTCTTAGCCATAATTTTTACCTAACCTTTCTTGAATTTTGATTTGATTTTTTATTTTGTAACCTCTCTTGATTACATACTTATTATACCACAACTTTCTGTATTTGTCAAGAGGTTTTTTAAACTTTTTAAAATTTTTTTAGTGTCCCTCACTCATGCGGAAAGTAAATCCGCATGAGCTTTTTTAACTTTTAACCATGGATTGGGAATTATTGTCTTTGTCATTTTTTGATGTTTTTTAAAACATTCCGCCATAATCGCACATTCTATCAGCACATCATCAAGACCTTTATGTTCCTCTGTAAATTTACTGTCCCCTGTCAAGAACCTGTAAACAATTTCCGCACTTGTTTGAATGTTTCCTGCTTTAGACACATAACCATTTTCAAGTGCCCATTTTCCATATTTTTTTTGTGAACATATAACCTCACAAGCCATACCCCACACGCAATATATTTTTGT
>CAYUTE010000199.1:0-4099 GCA_964447545.1 uncultured Eubacteriales bacterium | reverse complement strand
GAATTAGGTGTAACTGAATCTGAGCTTGATTTTGAGATTACCGAGGATATGACCGAGGAAGAACTTAGAAGCAAGATTCAGGAATACATAGACAGCAAGAGCGATAACTCCGCGTCTGATTCAGATGAGCCTACGCCACAGACACCGGACGAGCCTGCAACTGATAATTCTGCAACGGATACTCCGGCAGAGTCCTCAACTGAACTGGGTGATAGCAAATACAATGTAACATTCTCAATGAGTTACGAAGATAAGAGATGTGCGCTTTATGCTGCACTCGAAGGAAAGACCGATGACGAATGTTGGATTTGTGAAACCTATGACTCATATGTGGTCATTCAGAAGTGGATCGACGGCAAGTATTATAAGGTAAATTATTCAGAGGACAATGGAACTATTACAATTGATGATAATTTCATTGAGGTGTTTAATCTATTCTTAACAGAGGACGAAAAGGCTATTATCGAACAGCAGCGTAGTAATTATGCAGCTCTCGAAGCAGAGATTGAGTCTCTTAGAGAGTTTAAGGAAACAAGTGATAATGCCGCAAAGGAAGAAATCCTCTCGGCATTTGACGAAGTTCTTGGCGAAGTACAGGAGTATTCCGCAATTAAGGAATCAATGAAGAATTATTCTGTAACAGAGCTTGAAGAAAAATGTTATGCACTGCTCGGAAAGCAGAACGCTAAGTTCTCGCTTGGAAACAAGGATAATCTTAGCAGAGTAACTTACAGCGCAAAGGACAATATCACAACACTCGAAAAATCCGATGAGGGTATTTTCGACACATTACTTTATTAATTTTAAAAGGAGGAAAATCAAATGGCTAATACAAAGTATGCAGTAGTTAGACTGGACAGGCTTTCTGGAACAACAGACGGTTCAAAGCTTCTTTCAGGTAGATACTATGACAACAACGGCAAGGCTGCTGATATTCAGAACGGCAGCGTAGTACACATTACAGATACTCTGCTTGACAGGGAGGTATTCAAGGTGACTGCACCTACCGAAACAGACACCAAGGCGACAATCGGTCTTGTGGCATCAGATGAACTCGATAAGGATTCATGTTGTCTTGTTACCGGACTTAATGAATTTATAAACAAGGCTGACGGCGAACCTCAGAGAATTTATCGTCTTGAATCGGGTGATATTTTCTCTGTAACAGCAGAAGCAATTGAGGGTACTGCTCAGAAGGGCAAGTATCTTACACTCGGAACAACTACAAAGTGGAAAGCTGCAACAAGCGATACGAATGCAATTGCAACAGTACTCGATATTGAGACTGTTGGTTCAAAGACATTTTACGTTATCGTAATTAAGTAATTTTAGAAAGGAGCGATAAATATGGCTAATACATATACAAAAGAAGATCTTGTTAATCTTGCGGTAAGCGCACATAAGCGTGAGCCTTCGGGCAAGTATTCAGTAAATGACTCGATGAAGATTCTTAGAAATGCTCTCGTTGAAGCAAATGGCGGTTCGACAAAGCTTAGTATTAAGAAGATTCGTGACGGAGAGTGCAAAGGTCTTTTTAGTCTGGTAGAGACAATTCTTCAGAAGACTGTTATCGAGGGTTTCCAGAACGATGACTTCTTTAACAACCTCGTTGAGTTTAAGGCTACGGCACTCGGCGACGAAAACGATTTTTATATTGAGGATAACTCACTGTTCTTCGTATCAGAGGTAGCAAGAGGTACACAGGGTATCCGCAGACAGAGATTCCTTGACGGCGAACACGTAAGAATCAAGACTTCGCCCAAGGTAATTAAGATTTATGACGAGCTTGACAGAGTTCTTTCGGGTCGTGTAGACCTCAACTATTTCATTGACAAGGTTGCTGCATCAATGAAGCAGGCTGTTCTTGAAAGCTGTTATAAGGCACTTGTGGCTATGGCTGCAACTGGTACTGTTTATGCACCCGTTCAGGGTTCTTATTCAGCTACCGATCTTCAGGAGGTAGTTGCTCATGTTGAAGCTGCAACTGGCGGTTCGGCTACTATTATAGGTACTAAGATTGCATTGAGCAAGATTGGTGTAACAGAGTCGTCTGACGAAGCTAAGTCCGATATTTACAATATGGGTTATTACGGTAAGTTCTACGGTACTAACACCGCATTTATCAGACAGGCTCATAAGGCAGGCACTGACGAGTTTATCTTCGACGATAATACTCTTTACATTATAGCAAGCAACGAGAAACCTATCAAGGTTATAAACGAGGGAGAACCCTTCGTATATCTCGGCAATCCTACTGATAATGCCGACCTTTCGCAGGAGTATACATACATCGACTACTACGGTGTTGGTGTTGTTCAGACCGGTAAGATGGGTGTTTACGTAATGTCATAATAAACTTAAAGGGGCTTAACCGCCCCTTTTTTAATATTAAATGAATTCAAGGAGGAAATAAAATGGCAACAACTACAAAGTCAACAGCGACTAAAACCGAATCCGTGGAAAAGCCTGTTAAGGTTTCAAATCCGCGTAAGAAAAAGAAATTATCCTCAGACGTTCTTGTGGAGTGCAAGAATATCACTATGGGTAAGCTTATTTATATTAGCAAAAAGCAAAACGGATACACGATAGTTTGGAGTAATCCGGGTGACGTTGAAGAAATTGAACTCGGTGAATTGCTTTCTATGCGTAATTCTCAGCCGAGATTTTTCACAAAGAACTGGATTGGAATTGACGATCCTGATGTTGTTGACTATCTCAAAATCGGCAAGTATTACGAAGGTGTTCCCGACTTTGAAGACCTTGACGGTATATTAACGGGTTCTTTTGAAGATTTAAAAGAAGTAATTTCAAAGCTACCTAAAAGTGCGTATAACACTGTATCTTTCAAGGCAACAGAATTAATTAATAATGGCACGATTGATTCTATGAAAACTATAAAATATCTGTGCGAAGTATTTGGACTTGTTTTAGACGAATAATTAAGGGGGAGATAATATGGGAACCTCTTATTCGGAAGTAATAGACGTATTTATGAGAATGATTCTCGAGCATAAACTCACCGTGCTTACAGAGAGTGAAAGAGACGGTTGGGCGGAATCACTCATGTTTATTGCTTGCTCAAAATTCAATAAAACTTGTAGAAAAGATTTAGCTTTAAGGGATGAGGAAAATAAGTGTTTTGAAAAAGAGTTGGATGATAAAGAGATCGACATTTTATGTAATTACATGATTTATGAATGGTTAAAGCCTTACATATATTCATCTGAATTGCTGCGTGAAAGATTGTCTACAAGAGATTACAGCGAGCATTCGCCCGCTAATCTGATAGACAAAATAAATACCGTATTCGATAATGCACGAAAGCAGGCTCGATTGTTAGCGGTAGATTATACCTATTCAAATAGGGACTATCTCGAAAAACTTCAAGAAGCGATAAACAATGCAAGGTAGATACAGCGAAATACCTGATTTACTGACGTATAATTATCTTTCACGATTAATTGACAAGCTCTTTAAAATCATTCCATTAAAAGAAACTCACTCAAAAACCATTAACACATATATTGAAGATTTGCTATTTGAATTGTCCGGCAACACGTCTGTATTTATCGACTCGAATTACAACCCGAAAATCCTTGATGTAATCAGTATTGTTGAAGCAATTAGAATACAGGAAATGAGCCACGAAGAATATCGTCGGTTAGTGTTTAAATGTATAAACATTGTTCAGCAATTACAGGAAATTATTAAGGACGAGGTAAGCGATAATGAGAGACGCATGGAATCTTTATGATAAGCTGATAACAGCAGACGGCGAAACTCTGCGAGATAGGAACATTTCAAGAGCAAAACGAGATTATGTATTCACCAACAGGACTTCCCTTTCAAAGAAAACCGCTACTATTAATAATGAAGATAGAGAATTTTTGATTATATCTCAGGGCAGTAATTCAATGCACACCAAGACGATCCTTTCAATGCCCGAAGAAAAGTTTTTTGACGGTGACTATATCATATGGCAAAATCGTCACTGGTTAATGACGGAAACCGATGCTGAAAACGAAGTTACTTATCGCGGCACGATTCGTGAATGTCAGAGAACTCTGCGTTGGCAGAATAAAGACGGCGAAATAATTGA
>CAYUTE010000198.1:0-1909 GCA_964447545.1 uncultured Eubacteriales bacterium | reverse complement strand
AGTGTCACTTGACAAAATCAAGTAATATATTCTTTCATTTTACAGAACTTTTTGCTATAATTATTGTAACGCTACATGCATTGACTTATTATCAGTTTTATGCTATATTAAAATTAAACCAAAGGCGGTTATGATATGAATGATAAGTTTATTGTTTGCGATAACTGTGGCGCGAAATGTGATATAGATGATACATATTGTAAATCTTGTTTTCATACACTCTCTCATTCGGCTTATTTGGATGAGCAAATAATTGACGGAATAGAGAACTCGGAACTTAAAAATTGTATTGGTAAAAACTCGGATTATTATATCAAGAAATTCGCAAAGAACAAAGGCAAATATTTTATTCAATTAAACTTTGCTGCATTGCTTTTTGGACCGACGTGGTTCTTTTATCGAAAAATGTATAAGTTTGCTATTGTATATGCCACTATTTTGATATTATTATCCTCACTTTTAACTCTGGTTTTACCTACGGTATTTAAGTCAGATGTTGAAGGATATTATGTTGCAAAAGAAACCTATTCAAATTATATAAATACCGGTGGTGAAGTACTCCTTTACAAAGAAGCACCTTATTCTACGGTGGTGATTGGGACACACCCAACATATCAAAAAATTCGTGACAATTTAGATGCAGTTCAGAATAAAATTAGATTGATTGAGTTTTTGATTACTGCACCCGTTTTTGTAATAAATATTTTGTTTAGGCTTTTTGCCAACTCTATTTATAAAAATCATATAACCTTAAATATACATAGCAACAACAATGGAGTGTCAATGAAAAGCGCGATTAGCGGATTTGTTATGGTCAATCTTGTAATGTTTATCATTTTTCTTTTACTAAATCAAATATCAGTTGTATCAAAATTTGCTGAAGCGACACAAACATTGTTCTATTGGATATGATATGTAAATAATAAGCGTTATTTGAGAAAATCCAACGGTTTTCATCCAGTTCTTTTTTGGTCAGTAGTCCCAGGGAAAGGAGCTGTTTCTTTACAGCCCCAAAGGAGTCTCCCTCCGGTTTGATGAGGTGAACTGCAAGGCATTGTATTGCTTGCCGGTAAAAGATGTACAACTCGTATCTGACGGTTTGCCTCAAGAAATTAATGCCAAAGACTATGATGGTAAAGTAGAATCCAAGAGTAGAATTGAAGAAGTAAAATACACTTATAAAAAGGGTTTACTTCTCGATTGGAAATCACAGTAACCGGCACGAAAACATATGGGAGTTCTTCTACATATGATATGATCAAATATAAAGTCTACGATAGAAAGATTTTATGGTTGAAGACGGTATGCTCTATTTGTCCTCTCTTTCCAATGGTGATAAATTCAAAGACGATTCCATAATAGTTTATGATGTAGTCCCCGGAGAAACCTATACAATTAAATTTTCCGAATACAGTTGGTGATTTGCACCTTAAATCAATAATGATGCATGATGTCTTTTTCGGCGCTACAAGCCAAACAATATCCTTGGACTCGTTCCGAGGATTTTTTTTACCTTTTCACTCTTCACTAGTTTTTGCAGAAGGATTTTTTGGAAGTAATAAGTAACAGTAAATAGTGAAAAAGTATTTTGCAAGGCTTCGCCTTGCACTTTTTACTTTTAAGCGATATAATAAGTTTGAGAGGTGATTTCGATGAAAGAAAGTCCTCTGATTTCATCCATCAACACCGCCAAGTAGAATCTGAAATGAACACTGCCCCATATATAAGTGACATCATATTTGATAACACAATAGATTCAAATTCGTACTTGTGTGATTTGCCGATCATAAAATATTTAAGCGAAAACAAACATCTTTCTTTCACTTCTAATGTGACCTTTTTTGTAGGAGAAAACGGCGCGGGAAAATCCACCCTGCTGGAAGCCATAGCGATTGCCTATGGATTTAAT
>CAYUTE010000197.1:0-1663 GCA_964447545.1 uncultured Eubacteriales bacterium | reverse complement strand
TATTAAGTTACCACTTTCGCAAAAAAAATCTCCATAGGATTTTCAATATGTAACTGTTCTATCATAATCTGAATTTCATCGCTTCCAAAAACCCCCTTTTGCATACGCATATAAAAAGTCTTGGGTGTAATATTCAGCATCTTGGCAACATCAGACTGTGATTTTCCGTTTTTTGCAATAATCCCACGAAGTTCGTTAGTGTTAATCATTCAACCGCTCCTTTCTGTAACTTTTTAAGTTACTTTCATTATACCACTGTTTTGTAGCTTGTCAAGTTATTTTTTACTTGACTTGTAACTTTATTGTGTTATAATGAGGATACTAATAGGAAGGAGGAAAAACTTAAAAATGACAGTTGGCGACAGGATAAAGAGGCAAAGGGAATACTTAGGAATTTCTCAAACAGAACTTGCTAATAAGATAAAATCATCCAAACAAACACTTTACAAGTACGAAAATAACATTATTACTAATATTCCATCTGATAAATTGGAAAAAATTTCAGAAATTCTATGTGTTTCACCTTCGTCATTAATGGGTTGGGAAGAAAATTTAACGAGTGATAACGCGAATATTATTCCGGATTTGATATCTAACCAAGAAATTATGGAAGCAGTAAGAAAACTTTTTCTGTTAAACAAAGAGCATCAGCAGACAGTTTTAGATAATATAACCTATTGGTACGAGAAAGAGGGGCATTAAATGCCCCATTTCTTTTTAAACGAAATGACCATTTCATACAGAAACTGTAAAAATTTTACATCGGTTATTTCATTAATTACCTTAACTAATTCTTTTTTGTAATCCATTTTATACCCTTTCTGCAAAAACACCCTTTACGAAATCCCCATTTACATGATAGACTTAAAGCGAACAAAAATCAAGAATATATTCGAACTTTTGTTCGATTTGTGAATTTCTACCAATTTGTCTTTTGCAATTTCAAAATACCACTACAAAAAGGAGATTTCAACAAAAACAGATTTTCAATTTTCGACAACATTCTATGTTGATATATATTTTCAAAGGAGGAATTATAAATGTCACTTATTAATTGCAGGGAATGCGGAAAGGAAATTTCTGATAGTGCAGGTAAATGCCCTAACTGTGGAGCGCCAATAATTAATCAGAATGTAAAAGTAACACCTGCTCAACAAATGGATGGTAAAAAATCCGGAATCAGTATAGCCGCTTTGATTTTGGCAATTCTTGGATGTACGTCTTTAATAGGTTTTATTCTTGCCGTTGTGGATTTATCTAAAAAGGATGGAAGAAACAAAATTTTTTCTAAAATTGCACTTGGAATATGCTTAGTATGGGTTGTTCTTGGAATTGTATCGCCGAAAAATTCCGAAACTGCCGTCATCGAAACGAATACCGAAGAATCTACACAGGAAGAAATTAAAGAAGAACCAAAAGAGGAAAAAGAGGAAATAAGCTATACAATATGCAATGTAGACGAAATGATAGATGCTCTGGAAAACAACGCTATGAAAGCTGAGAAACGATACAAAGGACAGTATCTTGAAATCACAGGCAAACTAAACGTTATTGACAGCTCCGGACAATACGTAGGAGTATATCCTATCAATAATGTTTTTTGTCTTGTTGGAGTAAACTGCCGCATTGACGGAGAAGAACAAAAAAATTATGTTATGGAATT
>CAYUTE010000196.1:0-1656 GCA_964447545.1 uncultured Eubacteriales bacterium | reverse complement strand
TTCTTCACAAACAGCTACTTGTTTCCAACGCCAAGTATGCACAGGAAAGCTACGTCCACCTAAAATATTTGGCATAGCATAAGGTTCTTTTCGTTCAAGAAACCACATAATTAAATCTCCTTTGCAAATATAAGCATTTCTGTTTGCATTGCCGTTTCTTCGGTGTCAAATGGATTAGTTGATGGGCGAATATCGTAAACATTTACAAAGACAAATTCATAGCTTTCATAGCCCTTAACTGCTCCGCAAATATACCCATTATAAAGGTGTTTACGCTTGTTGTCGGTAAAATCTTCCGTCTGTTCTGTAATTGCATTTACAAGTTCAGCAATACCTATTTTGCCAAGTTTACGGTCTTTATTACAGTAGATATAATCAAGTATTTTGAATTGCTCTATAATAGCCTTTTTATCGGCTGTTCTAATAATTTGTGTTAGTTGGGTTAGTGTCATAAAATTCCTATTTCCTTTGCTCGTTCTTCGTATTTCGCACACATATAAATATCGTGAGCGATTGAAATAAATTGCTCGGTGTACGGTTTTCTAAAAATCTCTTTTCCTTGTTTGTCTATAACCACAACTTCATTTGTGCTGTGGTCTTTTAATATATCTGCTTTATTTGTCATAATTCTTATCCAATTAATTCTGTTCCTTATCTTTTAATGCAAGTTTTAAATCTTCGTACATTCTGAAAAATGTAACATAATTTAAAGGCTTTTCTAAAACAGAACGAGCTTTTAACAAAAGGTCAAGCAAAACTGCACGCCTGCCATATTCATAATTTTGGTAAGTTTTTACTGGTATTTCAAGTTTTCTCGCAAAAGCAGACTGGGATAGCCCTGATAAATTTCTAATTGTAACGAGCAGAACTGCGCCTGCAGAAAAAACATTTCTCGAATATAAATCGTAGTACACAAAGATTGCGAGAGTTTTGAACAAACTTTGTTTTTCGCAACGCTCGTCAAAATAAAGCGTTTTTTCTTCTACAAGTGAATAATCTTTTAGAAGTCCGCTTTGCTTATCGAAATAAGCGAAGCATTCATAGTCAGTGCCAAATAAGGCACAATCTTCTAAAAGTTCGTTTAAAAGTTTGTGTAGAGATGAATTTGTGTTAATCATTTTTATTTCCTTTTCCGTTCTATATTCTAAAAAATATATATAGAACGATTAAACTCAACAAATTTTTTTGGAACACCATTTACAGCTTCAGTCGTCATTAAATAAACAGTAATACCATCAGCACCAACATGTATTTTGTAGCCTTTACTTGTTACAATATTGGCGCAATCGTCAGAAGCAAGCACTTCAAGGGCGTTTACCTTATTATAATTTGCGTGAAAAGCGTTTACAAAGTCGAAACCATTAAAATATCCTGATTCAGCATTTAAAAAATCATTAAAAGCGTTTATTTCGGCGTTCCGTTCTGCAATTACATCAGGTTTGATTTCGTAATAAGTTTTTTTCATAAGTTCTTCCTCTCTTTGTTTTCGTGCTTTTATTATACTTCATTTTGACGGATATGTCAATGTATTTATATATTTTTTATCAAATTTTACCTAAAAGTTCAAGCAAGAATAGCGGGCAGTTCATATTCCGCTGTAACAAATTCCTTTAGTTCGTCAACCGTCATAAGTGTTGCGTGTTCAGATATATACTT
>CAYUTE010000195.1:0-7843 GCA_964447545.1 uncultured Eubacteriales bacterium | reverse complement strand
CTCTAATTTTTGAGTCGTATCTTTTATTTGGGACTCCTATCCCTTTTTTATATCCTAATTAGCCCCCACTACGTCCTTGGCTAACTTTATAAGTTGTTTTCTTTTGCTTCGCGGCATAGCGTCAAAATCAACAACAAGATTAGTAACAAAATCTTCAAAGGATTCATCTTGTTGGACTTCTGTCCCTACTATTGCCGCAAAGCCAAGTATATCAGTAAACTCCATTTGAGTTAGGAGTTCAATAAATTGTTGTTCTCTCTTAAATTTCAAACTTACACCTCCACAATTACATTGTACTCCATGACCTACTGCCGCGGTAAGAGCCCATGGATAACCATAGGCTTGTTAATTCCTATCCACAATCGATTGTTGCGGCGGCACAAGGTAATACGTGCAACGTAAAACTTGTTTCAAGACTGAATTGCTAGGCCGGCACAAGATAATATGTGCAACGCCCTATCATAAAGCGTCAAATAACTCCTTTGCGCTTCAAAATATCACAACTCTTGCACCTATTCGTAAATCCATCTATAGACTTCGTCTTCTTAACAAAATTCCTCTAATCCATAAGCTTTATCTCACCGCAACATCTACATTTCTTCCAAGCTTTCTTATAATCCTTACACAAATATTCATCATAGTTAAGTTCAACAGCTTCAACAATAAGTTTAACCGCTTTCTTCCAAATTGTACTAATATAATTAACCTAATGGTCAATCCCTAACTCCTCATTAAGTTTAACCCTAATCTCCTTATTACTGAGTCCAGCTTTCTTTCCTTCAACAATTAAACGTTGTTGTTCGCTTAATTTTGCTTTCCCAATATAAAAGTCCAAAGTCCAAATAAGTTCCCAAAGAGGGGCTTCTGGATATCCCTCAATCCAACTTCTCAAATCCTAGTAGTGCAAAATCAAGTAATAAAGATGTTCTTCGTTCCTAAAGTCAAAATAAGGCTTATTCTCCCTATCAAGCTTCTCAATTTCACTATCCAAAGAAGCTTGCGCCGGCGCAACATTATCATAATACGGATGTTGAAAATCCTTGTCATCCTTTGATTTACACGTCCCTCTAGGAAAAATAGGATAACTCATCTAAAACCTAAACTAATCCTCGTGATACTCCCCTTTATTCTTCTTTCCCATAATAGTAGGAAAATAACTATCCATAAGGTAATATTGCTGCGTCCTAAGCTAAATCAAATAATGCTTAAGGTAGTATTGGTCTTTTGTACTCAAAATTTTCGTACCTTCTTGCATTGGTTCTTTTCCACTGTTTTGGTCAAGAGTATGCTATAATTGCTCAATCTCTTGCCAAAGTTGCGCCATGCCGGGAACTGTAGCAGCTTTATCCTTGTCAATTGACGGCTTAACCTTCTTATAATGTGTATGGTCTTTTTGTAGTATGTTTTCGTCAAATGTTGGGCTTTCCATCATTTCATCTAAACTAACGAATTTTTGTTTGTTGTATGAGTTAAATTTTGTTTTTATTTCAACTTCCTTACGGTCAACAACCGAAGTTCCATCTTCGTCCTTCCCATACAGAACGTAGTTTGTAACTGTTTCGAGTTCTGTTAGGGTTAAGGTTTCAAGTGGAATAGAGCGAATTGCTTCTAAACGGTCTTTTGCAAGATAGATATTAAAATCAAGTTTAAATTTTTGCATAACCCACCTCCGTATAAGTTTATTATAACACGAATTATTGAGGAAGTCAAATAGTTGACAAGTAATTACGAAGTAATAGGGTGCAGCTACAGCTAAAAAAAATGGGTCATGAGAATTTGTTGGCAGGTCGCACGATTTTTGAAAATGTGAACAATTTGTTAAAAAAGATACCCCCCCCCAACTTATTAATAAATTGTTCACATTTACAGCGCAAAAAATAAGCGCACCCATTATGGGTGCGCTCTTTGTTATTTTATAATTATTATTTTTGTAAAGTCAGCTAATATATAAACGCTATAGCGATTTTTTGTGTAATTGCAAAAGGCCTTGTTTTTAAGAAAAAAATGTAAGTCGTATAATGCTACTTTGTCACACGCTTTAGCACGTATTATTGCATACTGTACCCCATTCATCGTATGGGGTTTGCTTAAATCAATACTTATCATATTAGTAAGATTATTATATAACAGATCAAAACTTAACATTATCCATCACCCCTTAAATTTTACCGTTGTTAATTGACGGTTTATTGTGACTCTCCGGTGTTCCTATACTACTTTTTATTTGCCAGCGTGCACCGCTTGAATCAATAACGTCAATTTTCTGTTTTGTGTCCTGTTTGTAAGATGCAAGCTTATAATTGCATTTATCAACCAAAAACAATTCAACAGCACGTCCCAGATTATTATGATAGTTACGCAATGTATCAATTGTAGTGCGTGCTATTTCATAACCGCCCCTGCCTGCCCATTCGCTATATTTGAACATGATATATTCAATAGCTTTTTCGGTTAATATCATTTTGCCATAGGTGTTTTTTTGTCCAAAAAGTACGGCGCGAAGAATGGAATCTGCGCGAAAGTCGGCGGTTTTAAATTTTAATATTATAACCGTATTACTACCATAAAATACATTAGTGGCAACTATTAAACCGCCCGAAAAACCTAACACTTTTTTAATATCTGAGGTGTCCACCTCAATATATTCCATTTTTTCACCCTTGCTATTAATAGCCGTGTAAATAATTCTCTTGTCCATTTTCTACTCCTTTTCTCCCGCTTTTTGCGGGGTTAAAATTTTGTGCAGTAGCCGTGTGCTGACTGTATATGTATAATAACGCAAAAATGTTTTTTTGTCAATTCTTATTGTATAAAATCTATTTTTTACACAAAAAAATTTTTTTTATAGGCGTTATATTTGTATAAAATATACTAAAAAAATAAGTCATTTATTAATGACAAATTTATTTGTTATATTTTTTAATTTTAATTAATTGTACAAAAAAACGGATATAAATATAAATCTGTACAAAAAACGGACATAAATACAAATTGGTTTGGGTTTGGGGTTGGGTTTGGGTTCCACTTATGAACAAAGTGTTACATTTATGAACAAATCATCAACAAATTGCAAATTTTCTGTAGCTTCTGCGGCGGTATGAACAAACTATGAACAAACCATGACCTAACTGTAAACACTGCGGCGGAGCGCCGTAGCGTTCATAAGTTATTAAAAAGACACAGACAGCTACAAAAGGAGTCTTAGAGAGCTGCAATGAGCTACAAATTTTATTAAAATTTTTAACATATTCCAATATTATAAATATTTTACTAAGTTAAATTTAATTTTTCATAATAATTTTCAGATATAAAAATTTTGATTTAAAAGTTATATTTATAGCAAGATACTCTTTTTTATAAAATGTTAATCTTGTTATATATTACTTATAATATTAACATTTTTTCAAAATATTAAGATTTAAACAATATTAAACAATTAGGCAATTCCAAATAATTAGTTAAACTTTCAAATAAATATAATATTAAGCAATTATTAATCTTGTGGCGCAATGATTTTATAAAAAAGAAACCCGATTTCTTGGGCTTCCGTTTTAGTCCTGTTCTATTGCAATAGTAGTAATATAGAGTGTGTCTATAATATTCGCCATTTCGGTAATACCAACTCTCGGCGAAACTACTACCACAATCCCATTAGAAGACTGCTTGCAAAGACGAGCATTATTATTACCAAACTCAAGGAACAAGGTGACAGGCAAATGTGGATTAAGAATACTCACCTTAGTTCTAAGTATTCCTTTTGTAATTTTCATGTCATCAAACTCCTTTACGGTCTTAGTTAAGAGGTCTTTCCTCTCTTCCTTAATTATATTATATTACATATTGCTTTGTTTGTCAATAGGTAGTTATGAATTTATTGTAAACAATTATACAACTTTCTGTTTACATTGCGGCGCACCGCCGCAGTATTAACAATTACTTAATAAACAAAGAAACCCGATTCCTCGGGTTTCAGTGTGCACTATTTAGTCATACTCTTCTTGTTCTTCAACATAGAAAAAATCTACCTTATTCCAGTCAATTTTTTCACCGTTGCAAAAAACAGCGGGCTTGTTAGTATTGGTTTCGTCCACTATTTTTTGAGCCTCCTCTTTTGTTCCAAAGAAGTATATCATGAGGAAATCCCTTCCAATGTTTGTGCCATACTTCACAATATCCTCTTTTGTTCTGTAGCAAATTACTTTTGTCATAATTCTCAAAACCTTTCTATATTAAACTGTAGTGATAAGGTACTTCCCTGTTTCACTATACTTATTATAACACATAATGCCCGCTTTGTCAATAGATAAATGTTAAATTTTTGTAAATGTTTATAAGGTGAATTGTTTCACTTACGGCGCGCCGCCGCAGTGTTTACATTTAATTAATAAAAGACTTAACTTTTGTTAAAATTCATGTTCCTATTTAAAAACTCACTTTTTAAAAATATTTTTTTACTTGAAAAGAAAACGACCCCTAAAATATTAGTCCCTTAAAAAATATTACTCCTCTAAAAATATTAATCCCCGTAAAATATTCAACCCCTTAAAAATAAATTGACCCCTAAATATAAACAAATTGTAAATACCACTGTGCCCCTCTATAGAAAAAAAATTACCCCCTATTTTTTCTTTTATCTATTAAATAATATATAGCATTTTGAATAGTTTCCGCCGCCCCGTCATCTTTACAGCGATACTTACAAACAGTAAGAAAATCAATCATCAAGTCAAAGTCTTCTACAGTCTGAAAATCAAAGGACTTTATTATGATATGTGCTAAAACTTTTTCAGTCATTGCTATCATCTCCTTTATTATAGTATAGCATACAAAAAGCGTTTTGTCAAGGGTCAAATGTAAATAGTTTGTAAACATTTAATCAAGTTTCCGTTTCTCCCACGGCGCGCCGCAGTGTTTACATTTAAGTAACATTTAAAATAAAAAAAGAACGGCGACTTGCATCGCCGTTCACTTGATTATTATCACATTTTATGATATACCATTATTAAGGTATCTATCAGTCGTGCCATTTCTGATATGCTAACTCTTTCTGACAAATCTGTTACACCGCCATGCTCGTTGCATACCTTACAAAGTCGCCAACCATTATATATATACTCAAGTTTGTAAGGCTTGCCGCTTACGGCTTTCAAATTGTCAAGTTTCTTTTCAAGTATTCTTTTTGTCATTCTCATAATGTCAACCTCTTTCTATCAGTCCTAAGAGGGTCTCTCCCTCTTTCATTATATACATTATAACATATAGTAACTCAATTGTCAAGGGTTAAATATGAATATTTTGTAAATATTCAATCAAGTTTCTGTTTCTTCTGCGGCGGCGCGCCGTGGGGTTTGCATTTGGTTAATAAAAGAAAAAAGTCCGATTTCTCGGACTCCTTTCTGTCCCTTTTAATTCTGCTCACACGCCATTATTGTGGTATACATCACTTCCAACATTTCAGACATTTCCCTGTTACTCATTCTTGAAGATATGTCTGCAACTCCTTCGCCAACCTTGCGGCAAAGTTTAACACCGCCATAGGCATAATTAAGAACAAGGGTGATAGGAAGATGTGCGTTAATGTTTTTAACCTGTGCGTTAAGTATTTCATTTGTAATTTTCATAGTGTCAACCTCTTTCTGTTAGTCCTAAGGGGGTCTTTCCCTCTTTCGTTATACTTATTATATCATATATAAGGATAAAAGTCAATGAATAAATTGTAAACATTTATGAATAATTTTGTTGCTGTTGCGGCGCACCGCCGCAAGGTTAATATTTAGTTAATAGTTATACAATAAAAAAGTGAGGATTATAAATCCTCACTGTTGACAATTGTCAACCCTATTTTTACGAGTTGTTCAATTGTCAAATTCTGTAAACACCACTCTACTGTCTGTTTAGTAACGTCTTTTTCAGTTGTACTATACTTAATATCAAGCAATTCTGAATTTTTGTATTCAAGTGCTAACGAATTAATATAGTGAGTGAACACGGATTTTTTAAAGTCATCAAACATTGATTCTTTCTCTTCCTCTTCTATTACTTTGCTTTGAACGGTGCGCCAAGAGGGACAACAATTACAATCAATTGTTTTGGTTTTTACTTTACCAAAAAAATTAGTGTACTTAAAAGTGAACTCATTCACAAGTATAGTAAATTGTATGAATTTTGTCATATAAAACACAACCTTTCGTTATTAAGAAGGAATCCCCTTTTCGTTATACTTATTATAACACATAATGCCCGCTTTGTCAAGAGATAAATATGAACTTTTTGTAAACATTTAATCAAGTTTCTTTTTTTCTTACGGCGGCGCGCCGCAGTGTTCACAAATAATTAATAAAGGGGTGAAATTATCCACCCCTCTATTTACAATCTTCCAAAAAGTTTAAAAACCAAACGAGTCCGCCAATTATAATGACCGTATTTTAACAAAACTTTGGTTTTTAGGTTCTTAATCCATAACACACTTAATACCCCCTTTATAAAGTTTTATTTGGTACTCCTTTCATTGATTATATTATACCATACTATCTCGTTTCTGTCAATATGTAAGTGTGAATATTTTGTAAAATTTCAAATAAGTTTCTATTTCCCTTGCGGCGGCACGCCGTAGGGTTAACATTTACTTAACAAAAAGAAAGACCCTTTCGGGTCTATCTCTTTACTTATTAGTTGGATTCGTTGGCGTATTCCTCTTCTGCAATGTAGTTATTATAGTAATATTCAAGTGATGCGTTCCACGTTACGTTGTCGAAATCATAATCAAAGTCCATGATATCGAGAGGGTGAACACCAAACATTCTGAAAAACTCGGTTTCGGTCATGTTTTCTACTGCTACCTCGTAAAATTCTGCACGTGTTGTCATAAAATCAAGTCCTTTCAAAGTTAGTTATTAGTGTAGGTCTTATCCCTTTCACTATATATATTATACCATACATTAGATTAAATGTCAATAACCAAATGTGAACTCTCTGTAAACATTTAATCAAGTTTCTGTTTGTACTGCGGCGGCGCGCCGTGGGGTTAACATTTACTTAATTTTTAATAAAAGAAAACGACGATTTTTACGTCGCCGTTTATTTGACTTTTGTCACATTTTATGATATACCATTATCAAGGTATCTATTAGTCGTGCCATTTCTGATATACCGATTCTTTCAGATAAGTCTGTTACGCCGCCATACTCGTTGCATACCTTGCAGAGTCGCCAACTGCCATACGCATATTCAAGTTTATAGGGTTTTCCGCTTACTGCTTTCAGATTGTCAAGCTTCTTTTCAAGTATCTTTTCTGTCATTTTCATAGTGTCAACCTCTTTCTAATTGTCTTAGAGGGTCTTTCCCTCTTTCGTTATACTTATTATACCACACATAAGAATAAAAGTCAATGAATAAATTGTAAACATTTATGAATAGTTTTGTTGCTGTTGCGGCGCGCCGCCGCAGTGTTTACAGTTTGTTAATATTCGTATAATAAAAAGTGAGGATTATAAATCCTCACTGTTGACAATTGTCAACCCTATTTTTACGAGTTGTTCAATAGTTAAATTCTGTAAACACCACTCTACTGATTGTTTAGAAAGATCTTCTTCCGCAGTTTTATATTTAAAATCAAGTAATTCTACGTTTTTATACTCAAGTGCTAATCTTTTATTGTAATGAATTGGTATAGTTTTTTTAAAGTCGTTAAGTATTATATCTTTTTCCTTTTCTTCTATTATCTTATCTTGAATAATACGCCAATGTGGATAGCGGTTACAATCAATTGTTTTGATTTTTACCTTACCAAAAAGATTAGTATACTTAAAAGTGATTTCATTAATAAGTATTGAAAAACACGTGA
>CAYUTE010000194.1:0-9553 GCA_964447545.1 uncultured Eubacteriales bacterium | reverse complement strand
GCTCTGGTGGTAACACGGAACGAGTCTATAATGTAATCGTATTGTAGACAAGAGAGCTTTGGCAAAACCGACGAACATGGTGTAGAAATACACAGCGAGTTTTATAATTCTCGCTCGGGAAGGACGGTTGAGATACCGTATAATCCGCAGGCAAGCCTATTTAATAGGAAGCTTCAACGAGTATAATGTCGGGTTGGTTCTTCGTAACGATATACGAATGAATCAGCAAGGGGTACTCTGGACTAACTGCGAAAGCAGAAAAAATTATACACGGTCTTTTGCTGCCGTGGTGAGAGAAAGCAAAATTTGACATATTATCGCGATTCATGTATAATGGATATTGAGGTTTGGAAAATCAATCTCGGTATACTATTATATATAAGGAGTTGTTTATATGTCGGAAGAAAAGAAGATTCAAAAACCAAGAGATAAGTTTAGTTACGACGATGATTTAAAACCAACAAAAAAGAAGAAATCAACGCCTATTAAACCTACTCCCAAGAAGAAGAAAAGGAAATAAATATGGAAAATATTACAGAATTAATTAGTTCGCTGTCTGAATTAATACCATACTACGTTCAAGGCTATTGTTTCATTCGAGTATTCAATTTTATTAGAATGAAGTCTACGGATTCGCCCACGAACCTTGTGTCTTGCGTAATTCTTAGTTATTGCTTAAAGGTAATATTTGACGAAACGATTGGGCGGCTCGCTTTCATTGACGATATTAAATTCGGGTATTATCTGCTAATCCTTATTGCGTTCAGCATGGTCTTAGCATATCTTATCGGAATAATTTCTCAAAGTAAAAGAGTAACAAAAATTCTGAGAAAAGCGAAGATACATAGGACAATGAATAACTTTTGGGACGATATTGCCGAGTCAGGACTGTGGTACGATATACACATAAAAGACAGTCCGATTGTGTATTGCGGTCAGATAACTTTAAGAGAAGAAAATGAGCGATTCCCTTTAATCAGGTTAGAACGGTACTCTATTCTTGATGCGGAAACCTATGAAACTCTATCAAACTTTGATCCGTTATCAAAAAAGTCGGATGTTCCAAAAGGCGAGCAGAAAAGCATTATAATAAACACAAGCGATATAGACTATGTAGTAGTTACTAAAACGCAAATGATGAAGACTATGTAATTCGTTATGTTGGAAGGTAAAGAAATAAACCAACATTTTCTAAATTTATTTAATATTGATTTGACAAATAAAATAATACGTGTTATAATTGTATCAGAGGAATTGACATTTTTCTCATTAAACCTCTGATATTATTGTCTTCGGAGGTGTTGTATATGAATAATATTAGACGAAAAAATCAAGAAGAGAAGGATTATATTAACATGGTAACAAAGATCGAAAGAATAATTAAAACAAACAACTCAATAGAATCTTCCTTTTATGATTATCAAATTAGGAGGATAGAGTTTTTGGAACGAGCTTTATCTGATATGGAAAACGGCAGACCTGTAGACCCCGATATTATTTCTGAAATCAATCAAAATTGGAAAGATATTGGATTACTTGACGAAAACGGCGAGATTGCTGAATTTTACAGAATGGACGAGTAAACTCATATGGAAAGACGTAAACTACAAAACACAATGTATGCAGCTTTACCGAACCTTATTATCGGCTTTCATGGATGTGACAGCAAAACATATCAAGATGTTTTAAACAACAGAAATAAACTAAATCCGAGTGTAAATAGTTATGACTGGTTAGGCAATGGTATTTATTTCTGGGAACAGAATCTTGAAAGGGCTTGGGAGTGGGCTAAGAATAACCCCAAAGTAGAAAAACCTGCTGTATTAGGTGCTGTTATTGATTTAGGATACTGTTTAAATCTCTTAGATAGTAACTTTATCAAATTAGTCAAAAACGAATATCATGTTTTAAGAATTGAATCTTCAATGCGCCATATAGATTTGCCAATAAATAGAAATGTCGGAAGCAACAATGACTTATTATTGAGAAATCTCGACTGTGCGGTAATTGAGCATTTACACCAAACGCGAAAAATCGGAGAAGAACCGGAGTTTGATTCTGTAAGAGGTATGTTTTTTGAAGGTGAAGAAATCTACCCGAACTCTGGGTTTCGAGAAAAATCGCATATTCAAATCTGCATTAGAAATCCGAATTGTATCAAAGGTTTTTTCAGTCCTCTTGAAATAGACAAAAATTGGAAGATTCCGTGATTTATTATACTATAAAAAAAGATAAACCCTCCTTAATCGGAGGGTCTTATTATTCTATTCGGGTTTTTATCGGTATTAAAAAACATCTTTAAAACAATCTAAATTTAAAATCATAAATAATCAACTCCTATAGAAAGGTGGAATGTAAAATGCTTAAATCTTCTGAAATCTATGAGAAAGCCGGAAGAGAAATAATGCAAACTCTTAGAGAAAATGAATGTACCTCTTGTGAGGACATCTGTATTATTTTAAATTGGCTAACAAACCGTTTCCATTGTCTTGGTGATGGTCGATACTTATACGAAAGAAAATTTTATAATAGTATAGACAGTTTGCCAGATAAAGGAAAAGAACAATATGAGTGTTCAAATCTGATTGACGAAGTTTTGAAAACAACTGAATTGATGGATGTTCGGACGCAACTCGTTTTGCAGGGTAAAGATAAGGACTGAAAAACAAGCCAGTCAAATAGAAGTATTGCCAAATTCCAACAGAGAACGATTAATTAAATCATTCACGTATATTAAAAAGAAAGGAAGATCACTATGAAAAAATTAATTTACATTTTAAAACAGTTTTTACCATTAACCTACACATCTAATTATAAAACCACAAACGGCGAAACAAAGCTCGCCGTCTGGAAACAGTGGTTCGGAAAACCATTTAAAATTAGACATTATAATATTGTCAATTAACCTTGGTATATTCCGTTTTTTCGCACTTTGGGCAAGGCGGTAAAGTATCAGTGTTGTCGTCTAATACAACCGTCTGTCCACAGTTGCGGCAAATGTACGTACCCTTGCCGGGCTTCTCACCTGTAGTTGGCATAATTTGCACCTCTTAACTTATAAACTGTATTATTCCGTAATCTGAGGAATTTCCCATACTATACGAGTCGCTCTCAGTAATAACGAAATCATATTAACACCTTTAACAGATTGCGAATCACCGTTGTCGTTTGCGCGGCTGACTATATCGGCGAAGTCTTTCATACCTTTTGTCGTAACCTTGAACTCAACTTGATTAGTAAGTCCAAATCGCTTTTCAAGTAGTTCTCTTACGTTATTGCATAAATCAATACATTTCTTATCGACTTCTTTTCGGGTGTGTGATTCTTGACGATACTTTATAAAAGCGGTAAACTTGTAATAAAATTTATCGCCTGTCTCTTTAAGGTTGTTATAATATCTCTTACCGGACTCTTCGCCTAAAACTATGGTAAACATTTCCGGGTACAAGCTATAAGACGAGTTATTACGTTGATAGGCTCTTATCATATCAACCGGTCTGATTATGCCGTCTTTTGTTTTGGACAATATATCACCATAAATAAGTTCTATTATATCTTTTCCCATCTTATCCATTTTAACATCTTCCCTTTACCACTTATACCCGCACTTATTACATTTCATCGTCTTACCGATATTACTGCTGAAAATACCGAACGCCACAATTGACACACCTCTTGAAACTGCGCCGATTTTGGTAATGTTGGTACTGCCGCAGGTCGGACACTTCGGTTCGTTTGGTTCGTCGGAGAATTTTGCGTGTGCGTCTCTTACGATGTGCGCACATCTGATCTCTTCTTTTAGAATAGTTTTTTCTTCTTCAACAGGATCATATAAGGGATTATCTTTGACGTATTGTAATTTCAATAACTTCCAACCGGGGTCGTTTCGGCTATACTTTGGGTAAAAAACCGTTCCTTCAAATCCTTGATATTTTTCACTGGCATATTCGGTTAGAATCAATTTAGTTCCACAATGGTGACAAAAGGCATCGTCTATTGACTTAAATTTAAAACCCGGATAAAACATTGTACATTTTGGGCAAATCAAATAATGTGCGCTAAAACGTATTCCCACTTTCAATCACTCCTTTTTAAGATTATACCATAATAAAGGTATAGCTGTCAAGTATATAAATCTCACATTATATATAAGTCCGATATTCAAAATCAAAGACGTAATTGAAAATGGTAGTTTATACAACGCAAATGAATTATCAAGTCTGTTTGAATCGTTTAGAGAATCACAGCTTGATGAGAATATAGGCGATAAGATTTTCGACGACAAAAAATTGCAAAAACAATATGGTCTAAATCAAGCAATACTCGACTATGCACGAAACACCGAAGAAGCAGAGAGAAGCACGCAAGGTTTCTATGAATCACAGTTAAGAGCGAATAGCGGTATAACCGGAATTATCGGTGCAATTGGACTATACAATTCGAGCCTTAAAGAAAGCGACGAGGTTCAAGCTGATGTGCTTGCCGCAATTACCAAAACCAATACTGGTCTCGGAGTGCAATTAAAATCGCTTAAAGGCACTACGGCGGGTGTCGGAGTTTTTGCGAAGAGCTTAGTAAAATTCACAGGGCAACAGCTTTTAGAGGGGTTAGCAACAGGTCTTACTACAACTTTAGTAAGTCTTGCCGTCGGAGCAGCAGTTCAAGGTATATCCTACCTCGCTAACTACACAGAAGAAAAAATGCAGAAACTAAAAGCTGAGTTAGAGGAATCCGCAGACACAGCCAATGCGTTTGCTGAAGAATCAAAAACGATTGATAATTTGCAATCACGTTATACCGATATTATCACGTCTACGCAAGACCTTAAAACTGCAAAAGAAGAACTAAAATCAATACAAGACGAACTTAATGAAGCATACGGAGAAGAAGTTAAAAATCTTGATTTAGTCAATAAGAGTTATGGTGAAAATATACAGAAGCTAATTGACCAAAAAAGAGAAAGAGCCAACGAATATGTCAGCGACGAAACAAATAAAACTAATTACAGTCAGGCTAAAAAGAGTTTAAATGAATCCGCACAACTTAAAACAAAAATCTTTAGTCTTGATGGCTCTAAATATAAACCTACGGGTAACTATGCTCAGGTTAAAGCTGAAGGTTGGGGAAATTTTTCTTCCGATAAAGCATACAATATACTTAAAGAATATGACAAAGAGAAAGTTTTATCTGCTGCAAATGACGAATATACAGATCCGAATTATATTTATTTTCTCGGCACATTAGATGAGCAGTTAGAGAACATGAAATCCGTGTATTCTAAACTCAGTAAAAAATGGGAGAACAAGAAGTCGGACTCTAACGAGCAAAAGTGGCTCGCCGATTTAAAGAAAGAAATCGAAAGAGTAGAAAAAGAAACCAAAACTGCACAAGACATTATTAAGGTATTTGAAACCAATGAGAAAATCGCAAAAAGCACTGGAAACATAAGTTCTGATATTGATTCCGCAATCGAAGCTGAACAAAAGTATCTGAACTCCAATTCGTCTTCGGAGAAAATTGCCGCAATCGAAGAAATTAAAAAAATCAAAGAAGCTGCATATAACGCGAACAAAGACGAAAACGGTGAGATTATTAACCAAGATGAACAAGATGAGTTGGATAAATTTTTCGACGGAATTGATACGATCATAGACGGAAGAGTCAACGGTATTTACGACGAATTCCAAGTCTATAAAGAAACTCTGGCTAAGTTCACAAACGAAACGTATGAAACCGTAAGCAGCGGACTTGATAAATTCGACACCGCAATCGCTTCACTAAGAAACAACTCTTCTCTTGATAACAGTGCTGTATTAGAATTAATTTCGCTCGATCCGACATTAGCTGATTCGTTTACCAAAACAACCGACGGATACACAATCGCACTCGATAAAATTCAAGCCGCAAGAAGTGATTTCTATTATAATTCTACTAAAGGTATTCAAAAGGAAATAGACGGGCTTGAAGAGACAAGAAAAGAATTGGAAAACGAAAGAGCGGCACATTACGCTGACTTCATTGACAAACATGATGGTATAAACGGAGCGGGAGATATTAAAGCTCTTAATTCTGAACTAAAAGACACAGATGATAAAATTAAAGAAGTTGTGGCAGATACAGCACAATGGCGGTTCTACTTAAAAGCAATTGGTGCAGAGTTTAATCCGATAGAACAGTCGTTATCCAAAATCAGTGAAATTCAAGAATTGGTATCGGCGCAAGAAACCCTTGATAAAGGATTAGACATAGACGATTCAATTTTCTCAAAATATCCTGAATTACTTTCATACGTTGGTAGCACAAGTGACTTATATAGAGAAATCGGAGAAATAATCGACAGAATCCGCAATAACGCGTTTGAGGATTTAGTTGATTCCGATTACACGAAAGAACAAATTGATGGCGTAAAAGAGCTGTTTTCAAAATCAGATTTCGACCAATTAGTTCAGCAAGCCGAAGGAGTAACGAGCAGTTTAGATACGCTCCAATCCGCATACGATTCAGTAGCTAACGGCGAACCACTTGACGTTGCATGGTTCGAGGACTTCCCCGACTTAGCGAAATTTGCGGGCGACACCGAAGATCTGCTAAAAGCATTGGATGGTAAATCAAACACTCTCCCCGAAGACATGATTAAAGCAATTGAAGAATACGAAAAGAGCAACATTCTCTCCGACATGGAAGAAGAAAGACTCATGGCTATTAAGATATTGCTTACACAGACTAAGATAACTAACGAGAAAAAGCGGCAGGAAAGTTTGATAAATGCCAAAATCTCAAAAGAAGAAGAACAACTCGATTTGCTAAACAAGCAGAAAGAGAACATTGAAAACACCATTTCCGATTATGAGACTGCGGCAAATACCGTTATAAATGCAATCGACGACGAAATCGAATCACTCGAAGAAGCTAAGGCTGCGATCGAAGAAAAGTACAATACCGAAATCGAAGCTTTGCAACAAGAGAACGAGGAACGTGAACGCAGCAACGCTTTACGTGAAAAGGAACTTGCTCTCGAAAAGGCTAAGAATAATAAGGTTCGTGTGTATAGTGCGAGCCGTGGTTGGGTAAGTATATTGCCCAGTGGTATAGTAATATATCATAAACTAAGTAGCTATATCGGTTAAAATCCAGAGGTGGACAAGACCGAGGTAAGACTTTATAGATGTAAAAACTTTTAAAGAAGGTGAATAAAAATGAATTATAAGGATCGTAATTTTGCTATTAATGAAGAATCGTCAGACGAATTAGAAGAATCACCGTGGGAGAGATCAGAGGAAATTTTCTCTGTAATTGAATTTCTGATACTGAGAATAATCGGTTATCTTACAATTGGTTTATCTTTATTTACGTCGATAGCTGTATTATATTTAATACTAACGATTAAGTGATATATATAAACTAATGAACGAGAATAAAAGAGCCACCGAAGACATGATAACAGGCACAATCCATTTAAAATAATCAATAATTGCTTTGTTTCGTTCTATTGACTTGGCTTCCTTTTCATATTCAAAATAATGTTTCAAACTATCTGTGGGTGTTATAAAACAAGGCGATCGCCCGTCTTTATGTGAGACGAACTGTAGCGTCAATAAACCACGCTCTTGTAAACGGAAAAGTATTTCAATAAACTCCTTAGTAGAGATATTTTTAATATCCGAGTAACACTTAGTAGCAAGAAAGATTTTATTCTCTTTAATTTCACGAGAGTTAAGATATTCAATTACTTTTTCAGTTTTCGTTTCAATCTTTGATTTCATATACATCACCACTTAAATTTAATGATAAGATAATTATAACATACAAGGAATAAAAGGTCAATATATTTTACATCTATAAAGAAACCGTAGAGACTGTAATACCTATTGTGGTAACATAATGGGTTACGCTACTCCCCTACTCAACGTCGAGAGGGTGAAGATACAGTCCGAACTCACGATATAACCTATTAATAAAACGTGAGAGTAAGGATAAAAGTCCTTGCCGCCGCTTATGCGGTCAGTAGGCAGGAATGCCGAAAGCAACAGATTGAATTCAAACTAATACCGAAGAAGTTCGGAAAGCTCAAAGCGAGTACGATAGCCAACTTAATGAGAATAAAATTGCCGACTTAGAAAAACAGAGAGATTCGGAAACTGCAGTTTACGACGAACGCATTAAAGAGTACGAAGACTATAAAAAGCTGTGGCAAGACGCAATTGACGCTTATCAGAATATGCAGGACGAAATGACAACCGCTGCGGTACTCGGAAACAATTGGCGCAACATAGTTTACTTTAAAGATATTGGTGCGTTAAGTTCATTTACGGCTAACTACGGCTACTATAAAGGACAGCTCCATAATTATCTCGAACCCGAAATAACAGATATTCAAACGAGAATCGACAAGTATCAAGAGGAAATCGACAAGCTTAATGATCTTGAAATCAAACAAGACGAATACGTAACACACTTCCAAGAGTTCCTGCAAAATCTTCGTGATATGCAAAGCGGTATAACCGAAATCACCAATGGCGCAGAGGGTGTAGTTACTGCGGCTATGTTCGGAAACGGCTTTAAATTCCTGCAAGGCGCAGCATCCGAAGAAGAAGCTGCGGCTAAGTTCAATAGTTTTATGAACAGTGGAAATCCTGTTTCGATGCTTGCAGGTGGTGTTCCTCTTAATAGTCCTATTTCGGGATTTAACGGTGTCAGCAGAACGATAATCGACAGACAAACGCAAAATATTGCGGGCAAACAGCAGTCGAACGTTAACAATAATCAAACTTATTCTTGGACGTTCACAGGCAACGAAATCAATGCCGATAAGTACGAATCGTTCAAGGGTTATATGGACAGATACGTTAAAGAACAAGTTATGAAGAAACAGATGGGTATGAGATAAAAACTTTACGCTTTCTATTAAGTTTGTCACAGTGACAAAAATGACAATAATTTAATGTGTGTTAAGGATGAGTTAAATATTTATTAACAACAAGTTCATTATTTGCGAGTATAATAAAGACGAGGAAAATCAAATAGACGATACACCTCAGTGAACTTCATTTTTTAAAATGTTGTGGCTCACCTATTGCCGTAGGCGAGTCACTTTTTCTTTATTTCAACAATGATTGCATAAGCAAAAATCATAATGATTACAAATGCTATTGATTCCATAAAGATTATCACCTCACTTCGTGTTGGAGATTCCAACCAAAGCAGGTATTGACCTCCGTACCCATTTTGCCTTGATTGGTTAAGGGTTAAGAGGTGTGTCGCCTATATTCGTCCAAAGAAATTGCAAGAAAAAACGTGATTTCCCTCGTCAAATTGATTATAACATATTTTAGGTAATCTGTCAATATTGAATTTATTTACACAAATTTTAGATTTGCTTATAGAATTATTAATAACTTGCTTTACACATTTTCAAGAATTACAACGATTCATATTAACACAATAACCAGTATCTTGATTCAGGGTACTGGTTTTATATTTCAATCAAGAAAGGAGTGATAGAATGTCAAGTAGATCGGCGATAGCCACACCAACTGATGTATACCCTCGTGAC
>CAYUTE010000193.1:0-5547 GCA_964447545.1 uncultured Eubacteriales bacterium | reverse complement strand
AAAGAGTATTTGGAATGGTGCCTGCACTAAAAAACCTAGATATAATGCGTTATGGTGTTATGCATCGTAATACTTTTATTAATTCCCCTAAAATTTTAGATGAAACATATGCTATGAAGAATAATCCTAAAATATTTTTTGCAGGTCAAATTACCGGCGTTGAGGGGTATATGGAATCTGTATCTTCCGGCCTTATCGCAGGTATAAACGCTGCAAGGACAGCTTGTGAAAATTCTAAGATAGTATTTTCAAATGTTACTATGATAGGTGCTCTTGCGGATTATGCAAGCCACTGTAGTACAGATTTTCAACCTATGGGTGTAAACTTTGGTATTTTGCCTCAACTCTCAGAGAATGTAAAAGATAAAAAAATGAGGTATAATGAATTTGTAAAGAGGTCACTTGCATATTGTAGCGAGTTAAAGTCCGAAATTAATAATTAAATAAAAAGGAGTCATCAATAATTATGAACATAGTAGTAGATGCTTTTGGCGGAGATAACGCACCGTTAGAGATACTTAAAGGCTCAAGGATGGCAGCCGATGAGCTTGGTATTAACATTACGCTTGTAGGCAATGAAAAAATAATAAATGAAGTCGCAAAAGAAAATAATATATCTCTTTTGGGCATGAAGATTGTTGATGCTCCCGATGTTATAACAATGGAAGATTTGCCCACTGATATAATGAAATCCAAAAGCGAATCTTCTATGGCAAAAGGTCTTAAAATGGTAGCATCTGGCGAAGGCGACGCATTTGTTTCCGCAGGTAACAGCGGAGCATTGGCTGTTGGTGCAACGTTTATAGTAAAAAGGATAAAAGGCATAAAAAGATGCGCTTTTGCACCGGTTGTACCAAGTAACAAGGGGCATTTTATGCTAATAGATAGCGGTGCAAATTCAGAATGTAGACCTGAAATGTTAAAACAATTTGGGCTTATGGGTTCTATTTATATGGAAAATATAATGCTTGTTAAAAAACCTAGAGTCGGCCTTGCAAATATAGGCACTGAACCCTGCAAAGGCGATACGCTTCGTCAAGAAACGTATGGTTTGTTAAAAGATAGCAATTTGAATTTTGTTGGTAATATTGAAGCTCGTGATATAGTAAATGATGCGGCAGACGTAATTGTAGCAGACGGATTTACCGGTAATATAATTTTAAAACTGTACGAAGGTATGGCATCTGTGCTTTTTAATAAGTTTAAAAATGTTTTAACTAAAAATATTAAAACAAAAGTAGCTGCCATGTTAATAAAAAAAGATTTAAAAGCCATGAAAAAAGAATCTGATTATACAGAATACGGCGGAGCTCCGCTTATGGGTATATCTAAACCTGTGTTCAAAGCGCATGGTAGCTCTGATGCGAAAACATTCAAAAATGCGATTCGTTTAACAGCAGAGTATGTTAAGCGTGATGTAAGTAACTTAATTTATGAAGCCATAAAAAAAGAAAGGAACAATGAAAAAAGTGATGAAAACTGAGCGAGATAACTGTAGTTTGCATGAACTTGAAGATTTAATAGGTTACAAATTTAAAGATATAAATCTACTTAAAATAGCATTAACACACTCATCTTACTCAAATGAGTCTGGTGGAAAACTGCATAATTACGAGCGCTTGGAGTTTTTAGGAGATTCAGTATTAGGGTTAGTTACCTCAAATTACATATTTAGAAATTTCCCTTCTATGCCGGAAGGCGATTTAACTAAACTTAGAGCCTCACTTGTATGCGAAAAACAACTTTTTGAATTTTCAAAAAACTTAAAATTATATAAATTTATAAAACTCAGCCGTGGAGAACGTCATGGCGGGAGTGCGGTAAGAGCTTCAATTATGGCAGATGTTTTTGAATCTATTTGTGCGGCCATTTATATTGATTCAGATTTTGAGCATGTTCAAGAATTTGTTCTTAAATACATAGTGCCTGTTATTAATCATCCTAGTAAAATAGCTTCCAAGGATTATAAAACACATCTGCAAGAAATAGTTCAAAAGAATCCGGAAGAAACCATAGAGTATGTTCTTACTGGCGAAAGTGGTCCGGATCACGATAAACGATTTATGGTAGAGGTTAGAATAGACAATAATAGTGTTGGCCATGGAATTGGTCGTAGTAAAAAAGAAGCTGAGCAACAGGCTGCTAAAGAGGCACTTGCTCTTTTAGGATTTTAAATTAAAATTATATTTTTAGCGGTGGTGTAAAATGGGTTTTTTTGATAAAATCAAACAAGGACTTTCAAAAACCAGAGAAAACATTTCTGATAAGTTTACCAGCATAGTAAACTCGTTTACTAAAATAGACGAAGATTTAATTGATGAACTAGAAGAAATGCTTATCTCTTGCGACGTTGGTGTTGAAACGTCAAATAAAATTTGCGATAGCTTAAAATCTGAAATTAAAAAACATGGTATTACCGATCCTAAAGAGGTAAAGACCGCTCTTAAAGGCATAATTTGTGATATGCTTGGTGCTGATAACGAATTAAAATTAGAAACAAAACCTTCTGTTGTTTTGGTTATTGGAGTAAATGGAGTTGGTAAAACTACAACTATAGGAAAACTTGCAAATAAGTTTGCATCTGAACACAAAAAAGTGATGCTTGCAGCTGCAGATACTTTCAGAGCAGCGGCTTCAGAGCAGCTTACAATATGGGCGGAAAGAGCCGATTGCCCAATAGTAAAGCAACCTGAAGGGTCTGACCCGGCGGCAGTTGTTTTTGATGCTATATCTTCGGCAAAAGCTAGGGGTACGGATATTATAATTTGCGATACAGCGGGTAGACTTCATAATAAGAAAAATCTAATGGGAGAGCTTGAGAAGATAAATCGCATAATAGATAGAGAGCTACCTGATTGCGATAAAGAAATTTTACTGGTTTTAGATGCTTCAACCGGTCAAAATGGGCTTAATCAAGCAGTAGAATTCAAAAAGATTTTAAATCTTACAGGCATAGTATTGACAAAGCTTGATGGAACTGCAAGGGGCGGAATAGTTCTTTCTATAAATCAAAAACTAGGAATCCCGGTTAAGTATATCGGAGTAGGGGAACAGATTGATGATTTGCAGAAGTTCAATGCAAAAGACTTTTCAGACGCGCTTTTTGATTTTGATAGGGAGTTTTAAAATATGGAGAATTATGATTTTTATAAAAGCAAGATTAAGAATATTCTTAGCGAGAAAAGATTTAATCATAGTGTGAATGTTGGAGAAATGGCAGCAAAGCTTGCTAAAGTATATTCTGAGGACGTTAACGATGCACGCATAGCTGGTTTGCTACATGATGTTTGCAAAGAAAAATCCAGAGATGAATTAACGGAACTTTTTAGCAGTGCTCCTAAGGATATTTTTAATTTATTCAATGATGTTCCTGAAAAAAAAGTTTTGCACGGTCCTGCGGGAGCGGTTTATTTGCAGAAATATTTTGGGATTGATAATAAAAATATTTTAAATGGTGTTACTTTTCATACAACCGGCAGAAGTAATATGAGCACTTTTGAAAAAATAATTTTTGTGGCGGATTTTGTTTCAGAAGAGAGGCAATGGCCGGAAATTAAAGAGCTCCAGGAGTTAGCTGTTAATAATATTGATGAAGTGGTTTTAAGAAAAATAATTTTGGCAATTCAAAAATGTATAAATAAAAGAGTTAAAATAAGTCAAAATACTGTTAATGCATATCAAAGTATGGTTGGCTAGAAAGGAGATTGGTTTTATGGATTCAAACGAAAAATCTTTAAAAATAAAAGAAGTGCTAGAAAACAAAAAAGCGCAAGAAGTAAGTATAATAGATATAAAAGATAAATCGTCTATTGCTGATTATTTTGTTTTAGCAACAGGAACGAGTTTAGTTCACGTTCGTGCATTGGCTGATGAAGTTGAAGTGAAAATGAGTGAATTGGGAATTGATGTTCTTTCTTGCGAGGGGAATCCCACCAGTGCATGGCGCTTGCTAGACTATGGAGATGTAATAGTTAACGTTTTTTCAAAAGAAGCACGTGATTTTTATAATTTAGATAAATTTTGGTTGAACGAGGTAAAAGATAGCGATGAAAAATAATATTAAAAAATATGACCCGGGGGTCATTGAAAAGAAATGGCAAGATAGATGGGACGAATCAGAAGCTTTTAAAGCACCAAATGATTTTGATAAACCAAAATTTTATGCGCTGGTTGAATTTCCGTACCCGTCGGGCGAAGGATTGCACGTTGGGCATCCACGTAGTTATACTGCGATTGATATAGTGTCACGCAAGAAAAGGATGCAAGGCTTTAATGTCCTTTATCCTATGGGGTGGGACGCTTTTGGACTTCCTACAGAAAACTATGCAATAAAACATAAAATTCATCCAAGAATTGTTACAGAGAAAAATGTTAAAAAATTCAAAAGTCAGTTAAAGTCTCTCGGGTTTTCCTTTGACTGGAGTAGAGAGATAAGTACAACCGACCCTAAATATTACAAATGGACGCAATGGATATTTTTACAAATGTTTAAAAAAGGGCTTGCGTACAAAAGTTAAGCTTCAGTAAATTGGTGTCCGTCCTGTAAATGCGTTTTGGCGAATGAAGAGGCAGCAGGGGGAGTTTGTGAACGCTGCGGAGCTGAAGTTACACATAAAGTTAAATCTCAGTGGATGCTTAAAATTACTGAGTATGCACAGCGCTTGATTGATGATTTAGAACTCGTAGACTATCCAGAAAAGGTTAGAAATCAGCAAATAAATTGGATTGGTAGGTCTGTTGGAGCAGAAATCAACTTTGAAACCAGTGTAAAAGAAAAAATCAAGGTATATACAACTCGCCCCGATACTATTTTTGGCGTTACATATATGGTTATTTCTCCTGAACACCCATTTATAGATGCAAATAAAGATAGTATTAATAATATTTCTGATATTGAGAGTTATAGATTGGAAACAGCTAAAAAATCGGATTTCCAAAGGGCGGAGCTAAATAAAAACAAAACCGGTGTAAAAATTGATGGAATTACCGCTAAAAACCCTGTAAACGGTAAAGAAATACCGATTTTTATTTCAGATTATGTCCTTATGAGTTATGGCACGGGTGCTATAATGGCAGTACCTGCGCACGATGAGCGTGATAAAGAATTTGCTCAAAAGTTTAATCTTCCAATTATAGATGTTATTTCTGAAGATGGAAAAATGATAAATTCAGATTTTCTGGATGGTGTAGATTCAAAAGAAGCTAAAGAAATTATGACTAGTCACATTGAAAAGAATGGATTAGGAATTAAAAAAGTAAATTATAAGCTTAGGGATTGGGTATTTTCACGTCAGCGTTATTGGGGTGAGCCTATACCGATTGTCCATTGTGAAAAATGTGGGTATGTGCCGATTCCTGAGTCTGAATTGCCACTTGAACTTCCGGAAATAGAAGATTTTGAGTGCCTAGATGGAGGAGAATCTCCACTGGAAAATATTAAATCATGGGTCAATACATCTTGCCCTAAATGTGGTGGAAAAGCTAAGCGTGAAACCGATACTATGCCACAATGGGCAGGTTCTTCTTGGTATTTCTTAAGATATCTGG
>CAYUTE010000192.1:0-3608 GCA_964447545.1 uncultured Eubacteriales bacterium | reverse complement strand
ATATGCCGATTGAGGTTGAAGAGGTTGTTTGTGACTTCCTAAGTTTGTACGGACGGAGCGTAGTCTACATGGCAGATGATTTGATGTCAAATATTTTAAGGAGGATAGCATAATGGATAACTTAGAAAAACTATTAACCAGCATACAGAAAACCAACCCGACTATGAGTAAAGAAAGACTGATTGAGGAATTATCAAAGTCGAGATATTCAACAATCAGTCTAATAACGATATGGCAAAATAGTGAAAAGTTTGTAAGTAAGCAGAACTAATCTAACTGCGCCAAAACTTCACCGTAGAAATAGTTACAATCATTTATGTAGTTATATTTTTCTACTGCTTCTCTTCTTGATTTTGCGGTTATAATCTGCTCATTTTCATAATAAATTTTCGGGCTTTCCATAAGTCCACCGCAACGCATTGCCACTCTGTAAGAATGTACTTTACCATCTTCTTTTTCATTATCTTCCATTTTGCCCTTAAGGGCTAATGCGACTGAAATCAATGCAGAATCATATAGTTGTTTTTCAACATCTGTATTGCCTATATTCTTAATTTCAGATATGATTTGAAAAAGATTTGGAAGTCCGTTATATTTTTTAAACATCTTATCAAATGCTTCTTTTTGTTCTTTTGTCAATTTGCTAAATACTTCTTCAAAACTAACATTTTCCATATATTTTCTCCCCTAAAACTGTCTGTGTTTTTTTTGACTTCCCCAACCCGGATTTTTTGAAAAGCCTAACCCATTTTTCAAAAAATTTCTCACACTATTTTTCTTCTCAGAAAAAATTTTTTTAAATCACCTTGGACAATGCACATTGTTTTGATACCCCCCACCCCTTCGTTTCATGGGTGAAGTTTCAATATTTTTTTCTTGCAGATTTTCACTCAGAAAATGAACATTTTTGAAATAATTTTTTGAAATTGCTCTAGCCCGGCACATCATTTTGATACCCCCCCTACCTTCGATTTCAGCACGAAAAACCATTCTGGGAATCCCTCAAATTTTACCCCGATTTTTGTATGATTTCACAATCTGTTCGGGTGGTGTTCGTTATTTGCTTATTGTTAAGGTTTCGATAGTGAACAACCCGCACCCCCAATTTTCAAGCCAATATTCTAGCCCCTTTTCGTTCAATTCACTTACACGTTTATCTGCTTTCTTTTCAGATGTCCACACAGAATCTATTTTGTAAAAATCGTCACTGGATTCATTGCAACAAGCAATAACTACATATACAAGTTTTCTCATTATACACACCCCTCTCTATATCTTTTTCACTTGCATATTTGCCCCATATAGCCCTTTATTTTGTGTTAGGGTACTTTTATACCCTCTTGCATGTAATCGGCTTTAAATTGGCAAATAAACGCATATTATGAACAAGCATATCACACTTACAGTATCATTACAAGCTCTTATTTGCCCCATACAGCCACGAAAAGCCGACAAGGGTAGATTTACCCACATAGCAAATAAAACCGCCTGTAATGGCTTTATATGGCTTTTAAGCATGGGGAAAAGGGCAGAATTGCCGCCCTTTACACTTCCTCTGTCCACGTTTCAAAATTTATCCCTCTTCGCTTCAGGGATTTAACAACCTCTAAAAATTGCTTGTATGCATAGCTACAAACCATTTCTGGCATATCCTCTTTTGCGTAGTTCTTGATGTAGTACACTTTCATTTTCAACACCTCCTTATATCCTTTTATTCCCTTTCAGCTAAATCCTCCCACGGTCACGAACCGCCGCCGACTGCATCGGGGAGAGGATGAAAATTCTTGCTATCAATTCACAAATTCTGCTACAAGTCCACTTTTTGAATAACAGCTTGTAAGCCTCTTTAATCCGTAAAACGTGTCATAATTACAATCATATATACACTGTCTACCGTCATAAATTAAAACAGTCTGCCCGTTATCCCAAAATGAAAAATCTTTGATAGTTTCCAGATTAAGCGGCTCAACTGGCTTTTCTCCGTACAGATATTTGAAAAGCTCCAGATTTCCCCGAACCTCTCCGGCTGTTAATGTGTTAAGTTTTGTTATAATTTCATTTGTCATAATATCCACCCCTTTTATTTTATTTTGGAAAGTCCGCCGCCGGTAGTGAGCCGGCTCGCATCCTCTGCGGCGGCGTGTGTTCTAAATCCTAACTCCAAGCTTCATACAATCAGCTTTTGCCCTACAAAGGGCTTTCCACTTCTCAAAGTCTCCTTTGATGTTGTCAGCTGTTACCGTCTCTAACCAAGCAGCTTTTGCTGTTTGGTATGTTGTCAATTCACTTGCTTTTGCTATTTGCAAATCCCTCATCATATTTTTTACCTCCGTTTATTTGTGTTTGGCTTGCCATCGTCAGATAGTAAGTAGCCGTCTTACTATGACGCTCCATGTTGGAGCGTTTCGGCTTATGCGATTGAGTTATACACTTCGATACTTTCGTATCTAATTATTGTGTTTCCCTCGCTGTCTGTTCCATTGTACATCGGACCACAAAAACCGTCTAACCTTGGAAGCCCTTGCAAGCATTCCCTTGTATTCTGGTTGTGATGCTCTCCTATATACAGGCTAGAAAACTCCAAGTCTGTAATCGTTGGATAAAAGGTTTTATTTGCTGTTATGACTTCGATTTTCTTCATACTGATTACCTCTCTTTCTATGCTATCATATCCGCCAACTGCACAAGCTGTGCAACACTTAAATGGTTAATAACCACTTCGCAATCCCTGTTACATACTTCAAATTCATCGTTGTAAGGCTCTATCATATTTGATACATAGTAGCCCTTTTTATATAACTTGTCCTCTGATGTTCTGATTTCATTCTTAAATAATTCATTCATGTTATTTACCTCTCTTTCTTCTGTTCCCCGTCTTGCTACTTTTCACATCCAGCAACCACCTATTAGATAACCGCCGGCGTTACTTCCTTCGCTTAGTACGGGGTGGGTTGTTTTGTTGTGTCTTACTTTACACCATCTACAGTGTAAATGTCAAGCATTATTTTTAATTTTTTTTGAAAAATTTTTTCTTGCTTTTTTTTCTTGGGAATGATAAGGTAAAAGGACAAGCAAAGAAAGGAGCTGATTACATGCTTGCATATAAGATTGATGTGCTAAAAGAATTGAAAGACAAGGGCTATAACACTTCATATATCAGAAAAAAAAGGATATTAGGGGAAAGCACTTTGCAACGCCTAAGAGAGGGAAATACAGATATAAGTGGGAAAAACTTAGCTCTTATCTGTTCAATGTTAAGATTACAACCGGGTGACATTTTAGAGAATATCATTTCAGACAATGAAAAGATACAGCTTTTCAAGTAAATACAAGACTTTAAAACTTTTTAAGAAAGTGCTTGACATTCGCACCGCTAAGGGTGTAACATAGACACAAGCCAAATGAATAACCCCAAGGCTAATACAAAATGAAGAAAGGACAGCCGAAGGGCTGAACGGTGGAGAGTATGAATAACACTATTATTTTAATCAAAGGTGAGAGAAGATTATCAGAAAGAGAGTACAAGGGCTTTGTAAAGGGTGATACCATATGGGGTGCAGATAGTGACGCCGAAGAGCTTAAAAGATGGAATATTGAAGATGAACAGC
>CAYUTE010000191.1:0-7305 GCA_964447545.1 uncultured Eubacteriales bacterium | reverse complement strand
ATGATTTCAAGAGGAGAAAAAGTAGGATTGATAAAAGTAAGGCTTTATCGCCCATTCTCCGCAAAACATCTAATTGAAATTATGCCTAAAACTGTTAATAGCATATCGGTTCTAGATCGCACAAAAGAACCCGGGTCTATAGGCGAACCTCTTTACTTAGACGTTTTAGCAGCATTAAAAGAATTAAACACTAACAATATAAAAATGTTTTCCGGCAGATATGGACTAAGTTCTAAAAACACTACTCCATCTCAGATTATTGCTGTTTACAATAACATGAACTCTAAAAATCCAAAAATTAGATTTACAATCGGAATAAACGATGATGTCACATATCTATCTTTAAAAGAAGAAGAAAATATAGACACAATACCAAAAGGCACTTTCTCTTGTAAATTCTGGGGAATCGGTTCAGATGGTACAGTCGGTTCTGCTAAGAACACAATAAAAATCATAGGTAACAACACAGACAAATATGTTCAGGGATTTTTCTCTTACGATTCCAAAAAATCGGGAGGCGTAACAGTTTCTCACCTAAGATTTGGCGACTCTCCTATAAAATCAACTTACTATGTAGACAAAGCCGATTTTGTTGCATGCCATACACCTGAATATATATATAAATATGACATAATAAAAGACTTAAAGCCTAATGGTAGTTTTCTTCTAAATTGTAGCTGGAACGAAGATGAAGTAGAAAAACTTTTGCCAAGTAAAATCAAACAATATATAGCCAAAAACAATATAAACTTCTATACTGTTGACTCAGCAAACATTACGAGAAACTTAGGGCTGGGCGGAAGAATAAACACCGTTTTACAAGCCGCTTTTTTCAAAATTACAAAAATAATAGAAGAAAACAAAGCTCTTGAACTAATTAAAAACGCTTTAACAGAGTCGTACTCAAAAAAAGGCGAAAAAGTTGTAAAAATGAACCACAGTGCAGCCGAAGCAGGTATGAACTCGGTTAAAAAAATTAGCGTACCGGACCACTGGAAAAACATTGATATCGAAAACAAAAAAAAGCAAAACGGTATTTAGCCAAAATACAGAATTACAAAAGTTTATGGAAAATATCGCTGACCCGATAAATAAAAGAAAAGGCAATGAATTACCGGTTTCTGCCTTTGAACAATGTTCAGACGGGAAAATTCCACTTGGCACCGCCGCTTTTGAAAAAAGAGGTACCGCAAGCTTTATCCCTGAATGGAAACCGGAAAACTGCATTCAATGCGGATTTTGCTCTTATGTTTGCCCTCATGCCGTAATTAGAACAGCGGTATTAACAGATGAGGAACTCGCAAAAGCTCCAAAAGTTTTGAAATCCAAAAAAATGCTTGGTTTCCCTAATTTGAATTTTGCTGTAATTATATCCTCGCAAGACTGCACAGGATGCGAAAACTGCGTTGCAGTCTGCCCCGGAATGAAGGGAAATAAAGCTCTTGAAATGATAGAAAGCAAAAAACAAAACCCAGAGCAGGAAGCTTTTGATTACTGCCAATCTATAGCGTCAAAACCCGAAGTATTACAAAAATTCAAAGAAACCACAGTTAAAGGGATTCAATTTAAAAAACCATTACTGGAATTTTCCGGAGCTTGCGCAGGATGCGGAGAGACACCTTATGCTAAACTAGCCACTCAGCTATTTGGGGACAGAATGATTATTGCAAATGCTACGGGTTGTTCATCAATCTGGGGTGCCTCATTCCCCTCATCACCATATACCACAAACAATAGTGGCAAAGGTCCTGCATGGCAAAACTCCTTATTTGAAGATAATGCGGAATTTGGACTGGGAATTGCAATGGCTCAAAAAGCAAAACAAAAGCCTATAATTAACACTATAAAATCTATATTTGAGTCAACTAAAAACAACGTTTTAAAAGATTTATGCGAAAAATACATTGCCTCAATAAACAATACAAAAGAAAACCAAAACGCTTCCATCAAACTAATAAATTATTTGGAGTCATCAAAAGGTACCGTAGATGTCCCTGATAATTTAATTAACTTCCTTATAGAAAACAAAAATGATATTTCTAAAAAATCTATTTGGATGTTTGGCGGCGACGGCTGGGCTTATGACATAGGTTTTGGCGGTTTAGACCATGTTATTGCATCAGGCGAAAATGTAAATATTCTAGTGTTTGACACCGAAGTATATTCAAACACAGGTGGGCAAGCATCAAAATCAACTCCAAAAGGAGCTACGGCTCAATTTGCCGCTTCAGGCAAGAAAACTCCTAAAAAAGATTTAGCTGCAATCGCTATGTCTTATGGATACGTATATGTTGCAAAAGTCGCTTTAGGAGCCGATTTCAACCAATGTATAAAAGCTTTTGCAGAAGCCGAGAGTTACAATGGCCCATCAATAATAATTGCTTATTCACCGTGCATAAATCATGGAATTAAAGGCGGTATGAAAAACTCTTTGTTATCTGCGAAGCAAGCCGTAGAATCCGGATACTGGGATTTAATGCGTTTTGACCCTCGCAAAAAAAATGCCGGAGAAAATCCACTATCCACAGATAGCAAATCTCCAACATTATCTTTAAATGATTTCTTTTCAACAGAATTAAGGTTTAAATCAATAACAAAATAAAATTAAAAAATAAAAAAGCCCCTATGGATTCTAAACCCACGGGGGTTATTCTATTTAGCCAATATTAAACTCTAGTAAACACAGTATCCATACTATGGGAAAAATCTGTTTTTATAATCCTTTGGCTACTTTCCGGCGAATAAGTAAAATTATCCATATGATTGCCATCATAAAAATATTTTATGCTTGGTCTGGTAATCGAATTCTCAAAAGTATCGATTATAACAAGCTTTACCTTCATTTTACTTGAAACAATATTTTTTATATAAACACTTGCCTGATTACCCTCTACAGCTCCCTCATAAGGCTCAGCAAGACCGGCAAGATTTGGAGCTAGCTCAACAAACACACCATAATCTTCTACCGAGCGTATTATTCCGCTAACGGTTTCCCCAACGGAAAACATCTCTGCGTTTTCTTCCCACGTGCCTAAAAGTTCTTTGTGCGTTAAGTGAACCCTATCCCCTTCAAGACCTTTTACAACTACTTTTATGTCCATACCTATAAAAAATCTTTCGCGCGGGTGAGAAATACGTGAAACAGAAATAGTATCAATCGGCAAAAAAGATATTATTCCACAACCGATATCTGCAAACACACCAAAATTTTCCATGTGTGTAACTTTTGCCGGTATAATATCTCCCGGGACAAGGTTTTTTATGTAGTTCTGCATACATATTTCTTGCGCTCTTCTACGTGAAAGAACTGCAACTTTTTGACCATACTCATCTTCTTGGAACCCTGTAACTACAAAATCAACAGCACGATTGACTTTAGATATTACAGCTATATCACGCACAAGCCCCTCTTTAATCCCGATGGCGCCCTCTTCACGAGGAATTATTCCTTTAATGCACCCCAGATCTACTATTAAATTATGCTCACTATCACAAATTGTAGCACGAGCCTCTAAAATTTTTTCGTTACTACAGGCATCTGCTAAGCCAGAAAGACTTTTTAAATAATTTTTATTTTCAAAACTATCTATTAATCGTCCTTCGGGATAAAATTCTAACATTTTTACGCCCTCCAGTTTATAAATCTACATGAGTATTTATATGCCGGAGAGCGTAAAAAATATTCTAATATTAAAACTTTATTTGAATTTTTTTGCTTTTGGAAATCTTTTTATTTTGGATCTGCGTCTTCTACGCCTATTAAATCTAATAACACAAATTATGTAAAATAAAATTAGCGATACAATAATTAACAGCAAAATCAAAAATATTGGGTGTAAAATTATTTTACTATATATAAACGAGAAAACGTTAAAATTATAATTCTGGTGCGAAACCAGGTTGAACACTCCAAGTTCTTCGCCTAAATATGAAAGCCTCGCTTTTCCTACAATTTGCCCTTCCTTTATAGGCGCCGATATTTCTTCGGGAATATCCAAATCTATACGAATATCGTTTTTATCTGCATCTTTTGGAACAATTACCGAAAAATCATTTTCAGGATAAAGCATCATTTTATCGTTGCCAAAGGCGAATTTTATGTTAACCTCTGTAACGGGAAAATCCCCCGGATAAAGCGTTAAACAATCTAAATTTTCATATGCCCAAGTGTATATATTTTTAGTTTCTGACATGGCTGTATTAATCGAATCTTTTGTAGTGCCGCCCATTACAACCGCTATGTACCCAATACCATTATTATTCGCAGAAGAAATCAAACATCTACCGGCCTCTTCGGTATACCCAGTCTTGATTCCTTTAACCCAAGGGCAATAATAAATACCGCCTCTTTTTGGGTCCATTACTCTATTAGTTGTAATCATTGGGTCACGTCCATCGCCAAAACAACTGTATTCACACTTAGATGTTATTTCTACAAAAAGAGGGATTTTAAGCGCACGTTTTGCGATTTTATACATATCCACAGCAGTAGAAAACTGTTCTTCATTATGTATCCCATCAGGATTTGCAAATTGAGTATCCGCGCAATCAAGCTCGATTGCTTTCGAATTCATCATATCTACAAATCTATTTACATCTCCACCGCCAACGTAATCGGCAAGAACTATGGCACAGGCTCCCGATGAAGAAATCATCATACCATGGAGCAAATCCATAACTGAGATTTCTTCACCTTCTTTTAAATGTACACCTGAACTCATTGGGTCGACTTGGTCCAAAGCCTCTTTGCGAACTGTTATCTTCTGAGAAAGGTCTTTAACATTTTCATAAACCACTAAAAACGTCATTATTTCAGTAAGAGATGCCGGGTCTCTACGTTCATTTATGTTTTTTTCAACAATTGGCATTTCTGTATCACTATTAACAACGTAAACCGATTTTGAATAAATTTCACCATCGTAAAGCGTAAGTGCATTCACGGTACTAAAAGTTGAAAATAAAACCAAAAATATTCCAATTAAGAATCTTTTAAATCTTGTAAAATTACTCAACTTTATCATACGATAGCAGCCTTTCATTAATTGAATTTTAGAATTTCAATTTACTGTATTTCAACAAATCACAAAATTATTCTTGAATCATATCATTTTCAAAATCATAGCTTATGTTATCTACTAAACTTTCATCTTCAATTTCACCATTTTTTTCAATGTAAACATCGCGGTAACAATGAACACCGGTTCCGGCCGGTAAAAGTTTTCCGATAATAACATTCTCTTTGAGTCCAAACAGAGGGTCAACTTTGCCTTTAATAGCTGCTTCAGTAAGTACTCTTGTTGTTTCTTGGAATGAAGCCGCTGAAAGGAAGGAATCTGTTGCAAGAGAAGCTTTTGTAATACCAAGAAGCATTGCCGTGCATTTAGCTTCTTCTAATTCTGTTTCACCTGCTGCCCTACGTGCTTTAATTTTATCATTTTCTTGTAGGAATTCAGATTTATCGATGACAGAATTTTGTATAAGAGATGTATCTCCTACGGAATCAACTCGTACTTTACGCATCATCTGACGAACTATAACTTCAATGTGTTTATCGTTAATATCAACGCCCTGCATTCTATACACACGTTGTACTTCTTGAATCAAGTAAGCTTCAACTGCTTCTGGACCGTTAACAGCCAAAACATCGTGAGGATTGACAGAACCCTCGGTTATTTTATCTCCGGCTTCAATAACGTCACCGTCTGAAACACAAATATGAGAACCAAATGGTATCAGATATGAGCGTTCATCGCCTGTTTCTTCATTGAAAACAACAACATTTTTATTCTTTTTGATTTCTTCAACTCTAACTGTACCGGCAATCTCACTTATCATCGCCAAATGCTTAGGTCTACGACCCTCGAACAACTCTTCAACACGTGGCAAACCTTGTGTAATATCTCCGCCTCCGGCAATACCTCCTGTATGGAATGTACGCATTGTAAGCTGTGTACCCGGTTCACCAATTGACTGGGCTGCAATAATTCCAACTGCTTCTCCCACTGCGACAGGCAATCCGTTTGCAAGGTTTGCACCATAGCATTTTCTGCAGACGCCCTGACGTGACTTACAGTTAAGTATTGAACGTATTTCAACTTCCGTAGCGCCTGATGCAATAATCGCATTAGCGTCTTCGTCAGTCATTAATTTATCTTTTGAAACTAATACCTTTCCTGTAGACGGGTCAACAAAATCGTGACACAAATATCTACCGATAAGACGTTCATGGAAACTTTCAATCGATTCTTTACCATCTTTAATTTCAAAAACAGTAATACCGGAAGTAGTACCGCAATCTTCATCTCGGATAATAACATCTTGCGAAACGTCAACCAAACGACGGGTTAAGTAACCTGAGTCGGCTGTACGCAAAGATGTATCGGTAGAACCTTTACGAGCACCGCGTGACGCAATAAAGTATTCTAAAATGTTGAGTCCTTCACGGTAGTTACCCCTTATAGGCACTTCAATTGTAGCACCCGAGGTATTGGCAATAAGTCCACGCATACCGGCAAGCTGTCTAATCTGACTCATAGAACCACGTGCACCTGAATCAGCCATCATGAATACCGGATTATATCTATCTAAATTTTGCCGTAATGCTTTTGAAACATCATCGGTGGCTTTTTCCCAAATTTTCAATGTATGACTTCTACGTTCATCATTTGATATTAATCCACGACGATAATCTTTAGAAATATTATCAACGCTATTTTCTGCATCTGCTAAAATCTCTTTTTTGGCAGGAGGTATAACAGCATCGCATACAGAAATTGTAATTGCACCTTTTGTAGAATATTTGAATCCTTGTGCTTTAATTTCATCTAAGATTTTAGAAGTCTCATGTGTACCATGCTTTTTAATACATGCATCAACTATATTACCAAGCTGTTTCTTACCAACAAGGAAGTTTATTTCTAAATCGTTAGCTTTAGCAGGATCGGTGCGATCTACAAAGCCAAGATCTTGCGGAATGGGTTTGTTAAAAATAATTCTACCAGGTGTAGTATTTATAAGAACAGATTCTCCGTTAACCATTTTTCTTACTTTTATACTTGCATGTAGACCAATATCATGTGAATCATAAGCCATTAAAGCTTCATCGAAATCTTTAAATACACGGCCCTCACCAGGTTCACCTTTCTTATCCAAAGTTAAATAGTATGAACCTAAAATCATATCCTGCGAAGGAACTGTTACCGGTCTGCCATCAGAAGGTTTCAAAAGGTTGCCTGATGCAAGCATCAAATATCTGGCTTCGGCTTGAGCCTCAACTGAAAGCGGTACGTGTACAGCCATTTGGTC
>CAYUTE010000190.1:0-8349 GCA_964447545.1 uncultured Eubacteriales bacterium | reverse complement strand
GCACCTATTGGGTCACCCACGGCGGTTGCAGCTTGAATATCCTTATTAATATTTTCTCTCTCTTTTATAACGACTTCTTTTTCATGTTCTTCACCAGCAAGCCCCCTATCTTCAAGCCAGGTTTGAAAAGCTGCTATGTTTTCTAAAAAATTATAGGCCCAATTAACAATATTTTTAAATACACCCCCTACAACCTTATCTATCTTTTCTATAATTGAAGGGTCTGCCAATCTATTTAAATAATCTATACTAAGCTGAAACAAATCATTAATGCTGGATTGATTAGCAATAAATTTTTGCTGAGCTTGCTGCCATGTAGCACCTAAGGTATTCCATAAACGTTGCTGTGCACGTGCGTTTTTCATTTCTTTGCTAGTTAGCAATAAGCGTGTATTAAATTGCTCATTTTGTTGTTTAAAAGCATATAATAAATCCGGGCTAAAACCCAAATAACTTAAGGCTAAAGCTCCTGTTGCTTCGTCTAATTCTTGCACGCGGTTTTTAATAGCTTCAAAAGCCTTTTCCGGCTGTCTATAATCAAATGCGTTGGGGTCTATTCCCAATAATTGCCATCCGGTTGTGTCGCCTTGACCTAATCTAATATTCAATAAATTTTGCTGCATTTTTGAAAGCTGAGAAACTAAATCTTCAAAACTTACATTATTTAGTTTTGCCCAAACACTCATATTTTGTAAGTTTTGTGCAGATATACCAGTAACAGCATTGATTTTATCAAATGTAGTTACAGCCGCGCCTGCGGTTTTTGACATATTGATTATGGGCTTTAGAAATTGCTCAGCTGCGGTTTTTGATAACAAAAATTGAGCTTGTACTGCATTTAAGCCTTTTAAAAGATTAGGTACTCCTTTTGAGCCTATACTAACAAATAATTCACCTAAACTATTTCTTTGTGCGCCACTAGATGTATTTGATGAAGGTGTATTTGCAGACATTCTCTATTTTTCCTTTGTGTTAAGTTCATGCAAAGCCTGGCGATATTTTTCAAGATAATTTTGATAATGAATTGTTAATATAAATTTATCAATTGCCATATTTTCAATATCGTGTCTTGTGCCGTAGCCCCTTTCAGATAACGCCATAATCCAACATTCATAAGCGTTAATTTTTATATCAGTTTTGGGAAGAATTAAGGGCTTAGAATTAATTCTTCCAACACTTTGAATATAAAAGGGGCTTTTCCAAAAAAAGGGCGCAAATTTTCAAGAAATATTAAAAACAAGCAAGGCAGAAAATCTTCTCTCTTGTTTTCATCTTCAAATATGTCTCTTGAATATGGCATTTTTTCATAAAAAACACCTTTTGCACATCCTTCAATTGCTTCTATAAGTTCAGATGAAGCCATTAAATTTAGTAATGCCTTTGAATTTTTTAACATTATATCTTTAATGGGAATTTCAAAAAATTCTTTAAAATCAAGGTCATTCTTGGATGCTATGTATAAAGCGGTTTGCAGCAAATTCAAGGCTTGTGAAGTTGTTGCAAGCTGTATTTCTACCTTTTTCCCGGATTTTAACAAAAATTTATACATTTATAATGTTCTTTCATAATCTGCAAAATTAAACGTAAAAATGCTAACAAGTTGTTCAATATCGCCCTCTGTATTAATAAAAGTAGTAGGCGCATTTCCTGGTATGCCAAAAAATACTGTTGTAGTATCATGTGTTATGCTACCATCACCATGCCCTATGTTTTTTGTGCAGGCAGCTTTTAAAGGTTTAAAGCGCCCATCCCTTTTTTTCCATAACTCAAAGGTTTCGTTTAATCTACGGTCTTGCCCGGAGCCCTTAACCAGCCTTAGAGTTAAAACTCTTTGTCTACCAGGTTCATTATGAGCAGCAAGGCCATTACCATTATAGCCTGTAGTCATGGATGATAGTTCATTTGGTGTGCTCAATTCTGCAACATTGCCGTTTGCGTAATCAGTTAGTGCGAAAGTGCCCCTATAATCTGTTATTTCGATTAAATCAAGTGCGGTGTATGCATCTGTCATTTTCTTTATTCCTTTATTAACTTATGCTTGAAAATAAACCAATATTGATGAATGTTCTATTGCGCCAGCTTCTTTTAATGCAATCTGCATAACTGGTGCTTTGCGTGCTTCTCTTTCGGTTTGTAATTGTGTAGCTACAGGCGCAGTATATATATAATAGCCAAATGTGCGGATATTGCTCATAAATTCATCATATATGCCAAAAGTAGCTTGAGATGTGTTCCATTCGCCAGGTGCGGCCATACCGTTTGTTACTGCTAACTGGCAAACTTGTGTGGCCGCATTTTTTAATCTTTGCATACCTCTTTCAGTTTGCGGCACTTTATTGTTGGTGGTTAAAAGAACATTTGCCACCGTGGTAGCGAGCGTATTCAAAAACCACGTTCTATTTGTTAATTGGTCTGCCCACAATCCGCCTTGTTGACAACCAATAACTTTAGGCAATCCCTCTATAGATGCGTAAACATCAGCTCCCACAGATTGTGCCATATTGAGTATTGTGCCATTAATTGATATATCTACGGGCACACCGCTCAAATCTTTATAAGTAATAGTTAAAGTGGTATCGTTACCATTGTAATTTACGCTAAACAGTTTGGAAGCATAACCTCCAGCAAATAATTTTGCATTGATTCTTTTCTCTGCTTCATTGGCGCCAGTCATATATAAAAGCTTACGCGTTCTATTATTTGTAGCCAATTGAGTGAATAAACCGCCAGTTTGAATAGCTTCTAGGCCTGTTGCTGTTAAAAATAAAATCTTTTTATCATTTGCTTGCACCGTGTTGGAAGCTGCGACTGCTTCTTCATTTGTTAAATCTCTGCAAGTAATTATGCCTTCAGTATATATTTGCCCACCTATGCGATTTATAGCATCAGATGTGGTTTCTTGTGTTACAGAAATTTGTGCGTTTTGTCCGATTGTAGCGGTGCCGGCATTAGCATTAAAGTATTCTGTACCGTATAAATCTATACCATCTACTGCGGGTACTTCATCTTGGCCGGGTGCAGATGTGGCCGCGGATAAATTCAAATAATTAGCGTTTCCTAAATCAGTAACATTTTCACCAGGCGAAAAGGCAGAATTATATTCTATTGTTGCAGCTGAGCCTGTGGCAGCCGTGGTGAATACTATTGTATTTTCTTGTATGCCTTGCTCTATAGTAAAATATTCCTTTAAACTTTCATCTGCATTATAGGCGGTTTGAATTGCGCTCAACACTTTTTCAAATGTGGGGGCTTCTACACTTTCAATATTGACAATATTATGCTCAGCCCCACCTACATTAAGGCTGATAGTTCCCGTATGTCCTACTTCCAAGGTGAAGTTTTGAATATTGTTTGTTAAATTGATAGTAGTAAGTTTAGCAGGTTCAACAGGAATAGCAGGTGTAACTACTGGAGTTTGCGTATATGGCTGCAACGTAACGCTTGAAGTTACCCCAGTTGTTTGAGAAATAAATTGGATAGAGTTGTTATCGGGGGCTACCGTTACAGTGCAGCCAGCTATTTTGGCATCTAGTACCGCAGCCAGCGTTGAAAGGTCTGTAATTTCCTCTAAGTTAACATCAAAAATTGGTGTGAGTACACCATTTAAATTAACTTGTAAACATCCATGTGCAATTGCTTTAAAATTGTCCACGTTTGCTGAAATATTAGATGTTGTAAATATACCGCTTGTAGCTGGTGTTTCAATTTGCGTTTCATTATCATAATTGGCAACTACTAAATAACCGTTACCTGCCAATAAATTAGGTGTTTGCGAAAATATTGCTTGTGCTACTTTTCCAACCGTTGAGTTGGTGCCATATGCATTTGTAACTGTAGCAGCATCATACGCCATAATATAATCACATTCAATGGGCTGTACCGGTGTTTCATCTGTCAATAACAATAAAGTGTTGACCTGCAATGGCGTTAATCCCATTTGGGGTGCAATATTTGAAACATTTACAACATATGTTAAGGGTATCATATTTTGAGCTGACATTTTTAAAACTCCTATTATTCTTGAAAAATTACATAAGGCTTAAACTCAGATGTGTTTGGAAACTTATCGTAATAATCTATATCATTAATTGTATCATATGCGCGGAAAATTTTTATTTCAAAATCTTTGCGGGTTAGCATGGCAGTTGCCTCTAGAAATGACATATCCCGTATATTTGTAGTTGAAGATATATGACAATGATATTTTTCCATTAACTGCTCAGCATAAGTTGAGCGCATTGCCATTAAAGCATAGGGTGCATATTGAGTTGCTTTCCTTCCTTTTGAGCATAAAGAAACAATAATTGTTTCAGCTTGATTTAAGCTTTGATTTTCGATTAAACCATTTTCAGAATTTTTAATTTGATTATTATTAGCAAATACCTCATTTTCGGCATTATACAATACGATAAACAAATCGCCATCTTTTGGCAAATCAATTTCTGAATTATATGCAAATACTCTGCCTTTTGGCATTTGTAATTGCTTATCTAAAATATCTTTTATTATGTTCAATGTATCCATGGGCGGGTTTATTGGAGCTGTAGACAGATTTGTAGACATATTAAATTCCTTCTAATTTTTGAGCTTGATAGGCTTCCAGTAACATATATCTAATATACCCGTATTTTGTCCAATCCTTTTTATACATAACTTTGTATTTTACATTATCGTATATCACAAACTGGTTTGTGTTTAAAACAACGTCGGGCAGGCAATGTAACATCATCCATTGCCATGACCATGTGCCTTGTGGTAATATTTTCAAATCAATATCGCGGGGCGGCTGCATCACGCCACGGGTATTTATTGTGTATATTTCGCCATCTTCCCAGTATGCACCGTTTAAAACCCTGTCTACTACTTGAAATGAAATATTCAAAAACCACGGCGTAATTGTACCGCTCATATTGGGCAAAGAACTGTTTCCGTTTTGGAAATTGTTGTTGTTTTCAAAATAATTAACCATCTATTTTGCCTTTTTTACATCAAAATTAATAGATTTACGCAGCTGACCTGTTAAAGTTAATATTGTGGCGCCATAAGTAAATAATAATTTTTTACGTCTTTTGCCCTTAACAAGACTTTTACGGTATTTTCTATAACTTTCACTCCACGCCTGCCATCTACCGAAACCATTTGTAGCAAAGGCTTCACTTACTATTTTTAACGCATAGGCCCCCAAATCTCGCATGAATTTGTAAGGTGTGCCCTTTATGAAAAATTGTTTGAATAATTCAGTTCGCATATTTTTCATTTGCGAATTATTAAATTTTAATTTAAGCATTAAGGCATCATACAGAAATGAACGGCGCGGTACACCTTGCCCAAATTCATGTTTTTCACCAATATCAGCAATTGTTTCATGCGCACTGCCTTTGTGTGGTTTATTGGCCTTACTGCCCAAAATACCCACCCGAACTGTGTATGCCTCTTTTAATCCCTTTAATATTCTTTTGAATTTTTTATCGTCAAAAGAGACCTTGTTTTCTCTGTTATCAGCCAATAGTTGAGCGCCCCCCGAATAATCGAATTGTAACGGATAAATAAGGTAAAATAAGCGACAAATATTTTAACCCGTAACCATTTTGTGCGTAGATGCTCCATAAAGGATTGTTTAAAATATATTGAGGTATAGCATAACTTTCAGAAACATCCCCTACGCTTTTGGAAGATGTAACGCCCAAAAAACCGCCGTTCACCCCACTTGATTGGTTTTTTTTATCCATTACCAAATAAAAAGCTACCAAATGAAGAAATATTGTAATTTTATCTTCTTTAGTATATCCAAATTTTTCATTTATGGCTAATTTTGCCTGCCCTATAGCCTTTATTATATCGTTATCTGTTACATAGTTAGAACTTGTAGGAATTTTTTCCCAATTGTCAGCATCTGTTAAAAGGCTTGTGTTATCATCCGCTAAAGATTTATAAAAATCCGGCGCATTAAAAACTATCTGCCCTTTTTGATATACTTGGCCCTGTTCATAATCTGAAATAAAAAGGAAATCTGCAGAATAGTATTCTTTAAATATTAAAGGGGTAATATTATCATAAATACTATTCATAATTGCAGATTTCCTTGTATTAGTATAAAAAGAAGATTATGAGAAAGAAAATTTACGCTTGTACATCCATATACAACATAGTTGATGGACGTTTTAACCATACACCAGTAAATTGGCCTTGCGATTGTGAAATCATATCTAAAGAGCCCACTGGGAATAACGGCATAGGTGTATAATTTAACGGAATATATCTAACAACGTTTGAAGGGTCATTGTTATATAATACATACCGCGGTCTACCGCCTGTTGCTGCTTCAAAACCATATCTAGCGTGAACAATTTTAAAGTCTTGGGGCGCACCAGCATCTTTGAAGGCTCTTTCAATAACCTCTCTTAATGTTGGCATACCGAAAGTATCACCATAAGGTACGCCTAATGCACCATAAGATTGTGATGGCATATACAATCTATTTGGGTAGAATGTATAGTTTGTTTGCGCATAATAATCCATTATTGCTGTGCCTGCAAAATTCTTTATTTGTTCAGTTGTCATAGCGCCAATATCAGCTGGTAGTAAAGTGGTATTTACTGCGGCTTCCGGTTGGTTCAAAAGGCCAAGAACGTCTGTATTATTTAAACCTAAGAAATGTGTATCTTGAATACCTAAATCCCACAATTTTTTACGAGCCTGTTCTTTTTCTCTATATAGGTCAAAAGAAATACGACCAGCAGCTGCCATTCTTAATTCTTCTTGTGACAATGAGTAATCATTTCTAAAGAAGTTATTTTTTAAGAAAATACCGTCAACTTGCACATTTGAAACTGCATCATTATGAATGCCTGTAGAAGCAGGATTTATAATGCACTCTGCAAATGTTGAGCCTGTGTATTTTGTAGTAAATTGAAATAAATTAGGCAAATATGCCCCGCCACCAACTTCTATTTTTACATAGTCGGTAAGTGGAAATGGAGTTTCATAATATTTAGTTTCAAGTACATCTTGAACAATGTATGTCAATGTGTCGATAGTTTGTTGAATACCAGCTGAAGGATATTCAAAAGCATTAGAAGCTTTTAAAGGCTTAAGAGCGCTTTTGACTGCATCATAAGACCCAGTTTTAAATGCTTCATCATCCCAAATTTTATTTTTTTGCATTTTTATATTTTCCTTTCTTGTCGCCTAAGCTGCCGCCGTGGTAGTAGAGGGGTCAATTCTTACGATAATTACATCAGTTGAAAGAACACCTTCATTCATGGCATAGCCTATAATTGAATTGCCTGCGGTTTCGGCTGATGTTACTTCAGAATTTTCATTATAATAGAGAGCTGCGCCTCTATTAATTGCTGCGGCTCCTGCCTGCATATACACGTAAGAGCCTACGGGATAATAAGAAATTCTATCCCCAGCCTTATAGCCGCTCTTTACAGTTCCTGCGGCCACTACGCCTACGGGCAAATCCGTAACCGCTGCCGGTTTAACTACAATACAATTTTGATTACCGCCGGTAGGTGCTAAAGTCAAAATTGTACCAGGCGTGATTGTTGTGTCAACTGTGCTATCTACAACGGCAGTATGAATAATCGGCTGATTAGGCAATAAAGCATAATGCCCTGGCTGCGGCGTAATAGACATTGAGGTTAAAGTATTTGTTGCCATTTTTTAAGTTCCTTCCTTATTTATTATACACTAATTAAAATAACTTATCACCAAGCGCTAATCGGTCTTTTTGGCTTACATAATTAATTTTTGGCTCCTGTTTAAATAAAGCTGAACCAATTAAAGCTTCTTGTTTTTCGATTGAGTTTTTAGCTTTTTTATTCTCGGCTTCTTTTTTTATTTCTTCTTTCAATTCTTCGTATTTTTTTTCTGCTTCTTTATCTTCATTTTTGCATTTATTATCAGCGGTGCCAGCTTCAGACTTTGAATAAGCAATTTTTTCAATTTTGCCGATTATTGTGCGCCACAATTCTTCATCCACTTTGTCTTTAAGGATACCACCTACTTCATCTATAAGTTTGCGTTTATCCTCAATACCATCAGCATTTTTCGCTTTATTATCAGCGGTGCCAGCTTCAGACTTGTCATAGGCTAATTTTTCAGCAAGTTTTGCAATGGTTCTAACATCTTCATTATCTTCGTGTTTACCTGCGATAGCCATAATTTGGCGAATTAATTCTCTTTTGTCAACATTTTCATTCTCCGCCTTTTTGTCTTTGTCGTCTGCTTCGTTAGCCGCCTTAAGAACTTGCAGAACTTCAAACACTACATTTTTTACATCATCTTTGTTCATTTCTTGACTTTTCCTTCCTAATAATTTTTGTATAAACATTTTGTTTTCCT
>CAYUTE010000189.1:0-15846 GCA_964447545.1 uncultured Eubacteriales bacterium | reverse complement strand
GGGTCAGCGGTATTCACGGCAATGCGGAGGTAGTTGCTGACTTCTTTCCTACTTAAACAAACAACAGTCTCCACATGCCCTGTGCGAGGGAAAAGGTCAACGGGAGTAACCGACGAAATAACATAATTTGTGCTTTCACAGATTTTCTTTAAGTCTTTGGCAAGCGTTGCAGGGTTACAAGATATATAAAGTATTTTTGGCGGAGAAATTTTTATTAAATCCTCTATAAGTTCTTCTGTGCAGCCTTTTCTGGGTGGGTCTATTATCACCGCATCTAAAGAGCCGAACTTTTTAAAATGCTTAGACAATACCTTTCCGGAATCTCCACAAAAAAACTCAGCATTGTCAATCTTATTAATTTTTGCGTTTTCTTTAGCGTTTTCGACCGCCTCCGGAACTATTTCCACACCAAACAAATTTTTTATACATTTTGCCATACTAAGGCCAATAGTGCCTATGCCACAATACAAATCTAAAATTTTATAATTTTTATCCGGCTTAAGAATTCTTCTACCTAAATCATAAAGCACTTCGGTTTGATCATGATTAACCTGATAAAAAGACTTAGGCGATATTTTAAAATCAAGTCCGCAAAGCTCATCTTTTAAAACAGGAGAGCCAAAAATAGTTTTTGTGGTTTCACCTAGAATTACATTAGTTTTCTTCGTGTTTGAATTAATCAAAAACCCTTTTATCTGTTTAAACTTATCCGTTAGTTTAGATGCTATTTCCTCTGCAAATGGAAGGGATGCTCCATTAATAACCAAACACACCATTATTTCTTCTGAATTTTTAGAACGCCTTAAATATATATGTCTGACAAGCCCTTTATGAGTATTTTCATCATAAACAGAAATCTTATATTTTTTAATAAAAATCTTGATTTGTTCTATTATTTCATCAAAAACTTTTGGCTGTAATAAACATTCACTCTGGTTTATAATTCTATGACTATGGTTGCCGTAAAATCCGGAAATTAAATCGCCCTCACTATTAATTCCAATCGGCACTTGAGCTTTATTACGATAGTGCAAAATATTCTTAGACCCAACTATATCTTGAACCGGTATTTGCTTAAATCCACCGATCCTTTCAAGACAATCAGTAACATGCTTTTGCTTTATTTTTAACTCGGCTGAATAAGAAATATGTCTAAAAGCGCAACCGCCACATTTGCCACTTACCGGACAATCTGAGTTCACCCTATCTTGTGATGGTACTAATATTTCTTCTATCTTGCCCACTAAATAAGAAGATTTTACTTTTATAATCTTAGCTTTTATAACATCGCCAATTGCGGTATGCGGGACAAAAACCGCTATACCTTCAAATTTGCCTACCCCATAACCATCAATAGTAACATCTTGTATATTTAACTTTATTATATCGTTTTTACGTAATAATTTTTCCATTTAGTCCCCAATAATTTTTAAATTATAAACTCCGCAAAAAGCTAAAGAATGCCATTACGGCAATTTTTGCTTTCACAATCTGGTTTTGCTTTTGCTTTTCTAAAACATAAATAAATTATTAAGGTTTTAAGCGTTTTCGGCTTGCAACCGATATTTATCCATCTTTATAACAAGTTTATACTCTGTTTTGTCTCCATTTGCAGCCTCTAAAATGATTTTTGTATCTCCTTCTTTTACAAAGTCCGCTTTAACTACATATTCTTCATCACCACACAAAGATTCCTTTACAATGTTAACTTTCCCGTAACTATCATCTTCCAAATAGACTTTATATGTATCGTCAAATTTATACGTTTCGCCATTAATCATCAGATATGTTTTATAATGATGCGGATTCATAAAAACAAGAACCGAAATAAGAACAATCAGTAACCCGCTTATTATTATACCGACGCTTTTTATTGTTTTGTTTTCAAATATATAAATTGGATACGCTATCATAGCACTTATGCAAAACATACATATTAACAGGTATTTTGGATGAGAAAAAGTAAAATACGACAAATACAACTGGTAATAGGACGCTGTTAACAAAATCATTGGTAATAATATTAAATACCCCCACCACTTGCCTTTCTTCATATAATAGCCAATATATCCCATCGGGAAGCATAACAAGGTAGGTATAATCCAATTCCTGTAATAATTAAACAGACCCCAACCTTGTGAACTAAATGGCACTTGCAACAAATATATAATTGGTTGACTTATTAAGAAAAACACAAAACATTTTAATGCGGAATCCATATTAGATTTACTGTTCATAATAATTATTATGCCAAACATTATCCAAACTTCATGTGTAGTAATAATAGTATTAAACGATGTGTAATGAAGCTCTGGTATTATTGCCATTAAAGCTGTATATACACCCGATATGATTGCAAATAAAAATAGTTTACCCCAAGTCAAATTAATTCCGCCAAATAACTTTTTCATAAATTAACACCTTACAAATTTAATATTTTTTATATCCACACTTTTAGCAATAGTAATAGGGCCATATCTATTCCACATTTATTCATCAGAATAACTTAAATCTGCTGCCGCATATGCACCGATTTCAAAAATTGCGTCCCTTTAAAAAATTACTATCCCTATCTAATATCTAACTTTGATTATACTATAAAAACAAAATATTTTTAATCTATAAATTCAATTTTTAAAAAATACAATATAATTTTTTTACTACCGCCATATTTTTTTACATGATATGAATTGAATATCACAAAATGATAATATATAATAATTCTGTATTTTTTAAATGTTTAAGAAAGTTGGATAAAACTGTGAATAATATTCCTGAAATGTATGCAAGTATGGTCTTCAATGATGAAGAAATGAAAAAAAGGCTACCGGAAAATATATATAATTCTTTAAAAACAGCCATAGACAAAAACCTGCCGGTAAGCCCGGAAGTAGGAGAAATAGTCGCAAAAGAAATGAAAACATGGGCCCTTGAAAAAGGTGCGACTCACTTCACTCATTGGTTTCAGCCAATGACAGAAATTACTGCTGAAAAACACAACAGCTTCTTGGATTTCGACAAAGACGGATCGGTTCAAATGAATTTCTCTTGTAAAGAACTGATAAAAGGAGAGTCCGATGCTTCAAGCTTACCATCGGGCGGACTCAGAGCAACTTTTGAGGCACGCGGATACACTTCTTGGGACCCTACATCATACGCATTTGTTAAAAATCATTCTCTTTACATACCAACTTTCTTTTGCTCATACAGCGGAGAAGTGTTAGATGAAAAAACTCCACTTTTAAAATCTATGTATGCCGTAAACAAGCAATCTCTAAGAATTTTACGCATTCTTGGCGATAATGAAGCCTACAAAGTAACAGCAAACATGGGCGCTGAACAAGAGTACTTTTTGATTGATAAAGAAACGTATGAAAAACGTTTGGATATAATGTTCTGCGGAAGAACTCTATTTGGAGCAAAACCTGTTAAAGCTCAAGATTTATCCGACCACTATTTTGCCGCACTAAGACCAAGAGTAGCTGCATTTATGGAAGAATTAGATGAAGAATTATGGAAGCTGGGAGTGCCATCTAAAACCAAACACAATGAAGTCGCTCCGTCACAACACGAAGTCGCTCAACTTTACACTTATTCAAACCTTGCGGCAGATCAAAATCAAATAATAATGGAAACTCTACGTTTGGTTGCAGAAAAACACAACCTTGTTTGCTTGCTACACGAGAAACCTTTTAACGGAATTAACGGAAGCGGTAAACATAATAACTGGTCACTATCCACCAACACAGGAGTTAATCTACTCGACCCGGGAAAATCCCCACGTGACAACATACAGTTCTTGATATTCTTATGTGCAATGGTAAAAGCCGTTGATGAGTATTCTGACCTTTTAAGAATTTCTGTAGCTTCACACAGCAACGACTGCAGACTTGGAGGTAGCGAAGCCCCTCCGGCAGTTATTTCAGTATACCTAGGCGAAGAAGCCATGAATATTTTAGAATCAATCGAACGCGGCGAAATTTACACACATAAAAAACGCGGAAAACTTGAAGTTGGCCTTAATGTATTCCCACAATTTCCGTGTGATACATCAGACAGAAACCGCACTTCCCCATTTGCTTTTACCGGCAACAAGTTTGAATTTAGAATGGTCGGTTCAAGCCAGTCAATAGCCTCGCCTAATATGATATTAAACACCATCGCCGCACAAGCTCTAAAAGAATTCGCAGACGAATTGGAAAATTCTGAAGATCCACTTTCTAAAATAAGCACATTACTTGCAGATTGCATCAAAAAACATAAAAAAATAATATTTAATGGTAACAGTTACTCAGACGAGTGGGAAAAAGAAGCTCAAAAAAGAGGTCTTTGCAATTTTAAAAGCACAGTTGATGCACTACGCCACTCAATGGACGAAAAAAATGTTAAATTATTTGAAACTCATAAAGTTTTATCTAAACGCGAGATGCTTTCGCGCTATCAAATACACATGCGTAACTACTGTATAGTTATAAACATAGAAGCGCAAACAATGGCAAAAATGATAATTTCTGAAGTACTGCCTGCCGTAAGCAAATACATTAACATACTTAGCAATGCACTTATTTCAAAGGCGAAAATAAGCAAAGATTTACCTTGCGATTACGAAAAAGAAATGCTTAACAAACTTTCTGAGCTTTCAGATACTCTCTACAATCAGCATGCGGCACTTGAAAAAGTATCGCAAAAAGCAGTAAACACCGTTGATATTGAAAACAAAGCCGATATATATAAGAATGAAGTCCTACCCACAATGGACGCCGTCAGAAAAACAACAGACACTCTCGAAAAGCTAATGCCAAAAGAATATTGGCCATATCCAACATATGAAGATATGCTATTTAGCGTTTAAGTTTAATTTTAAAAAATGATGTTAAAGTTTAGCAAAGCTATATCCCTTGATGACTATAAGGTCAAGCTTTGCTAACTTTTTACATTTAATTTACTGCGTTTAATTATTTTGCAATTTTAGAGTATAATAAATCTATTAAGATTATAGAAAGGAGAAATTCTGTAGTGGAAAAAATAGATTTAAAAAAAGAAGTTAAAAAACTCCCAACCGACCCCGGAGTTTATATAATGAAAAATTCCACAGACGAGATAATATATATTGGTAAAGCTAAAAATTTAAAAAACAGAGTTTCTTCATACTTTGTAAATAGTTCCTCGCACAGCGAAAAAGTCAAAAAAATGGTTTCTAATATACATCATTTTGAATATATAGTAACAGACAGCGAGTTTGAAGCTCTTGTATTAGAATGCAGTTTAATTAAAAAACACAAACCTAAATATAATATCTTGCTCAAAGACGACAAAGGATTCAGCTACATTAAAATAACCAACGAAAAATGGCCTAAAGTGCTTTACGTAAAGCAAAAAGAAAACGATAAATCTATTTATATAGGCCCGTACACAGATTCATTCTCCGTCAAAAAAACAGTTGCCGAAATGAACAAGATTTTTAAATTGCCAACTTGTAACAGAAATCTAAATAAGCCCTCAAAACGACCGTGTTTAAATTATTATATAAAACGTTGCTGCGCGCCTTGCATTAGGGCTATTCCAAATCAAGAATACAATAATTTGATATCCCAGGCCATTAAGTTTGCGCGCAATGGCAGCAAAGAAACTTTACATGATTTAAACAATCAAATGAAAAAAGCTTCTGAAAATTTAGAATTTGAAAAAGCCGCTTCATTAAGGGACAGAATAAAAGCTCTTGAAAACATGCAGCGAACTCAAAAAGTGGTTGCAAATAAAATTAAAAACCAAGATATTATAGCCTGCGCTCAAGATGAAAAATTTGTGTGCTTTGAAATTTTCAGATTTGAAAACGGCGACCTACGTGAAAGCAAAAGTTTTATAGTTGAGCCGGAAGATAATTTAAAATCAACACGTACAGAGTTTATTGAAAGATATTATCAATCTACTGATACAATCCCAAAACACATTGTAATAGACGGTCAGATTGAAAACGAAGAACTAATAAAAGAATATTTTAAAAATATTTCCGGTCACTCGGTTAATTTCTTAATCCCAAAACGTGGAGAGCAATTTAAACTTTTAGAAATGTGCCGTAAAAATGCGGAAGAATCACTACTGCGGACAAGGAAAAACAAAAACAAGCTCGAAGATACTCTAGAAGAAATAAAAAACATACTAAAATTAAAATCTATTCCAAATTTTATAGAGGCTTATGATATCTCAAACACCATGGGCAGCGATAACGTTGGCGGAATGGTTGTTTATAAACACGGCAAACCTTTCAAAAAAGGATACAAACGGTTTAAAATAAACTCGATAACCGGGCAAGACGACTATGGCTCAATTAAAGAAGTGCTGGCAAGAAGAATAACCGAATATAATCAGCATAAAAATGATCCAGAAAACACATTCGGACATTTGCCGGATTTAATATTAATCGATGGCGGCAAAACTCATACAAAAGCTGCAACTGATGTTTTAAAAGCTTTTAACTTAGCAATCCCCACTTTTGGCATGGTAAAAGATTCTAAACATCGAACTCGTGCAATTACCGATGAAGGCTCTGAAATTAACATTAAATCTTACAGCCGTGCTTTCAATTTTATTACCGGCATACAAGACGAAGTACACAGATTTGCTATAAACTATCATAAAAATTTGAGAAATAAAAAAATAACCAACTCCCGATTAACAGAAATCCCGGGAGTAGGTAAAACTAGGGCGAAAATTTTACTTAAAAAATTTAAAACTATTCAAAATATTTCTAATGCGTCTCTTGAAAATTTAGAGTCCACAAATGGAATTACAAAAAACATTGCTAAAAATGTATTTGATTTTTTCAACAACCCTGAAAATTAATGTTAATATCAAGCGTTGCTGGTTAAAACTTCTGATTGAATGAGTTCTTTCATTAGTTTTACAGCTTCGTTTTTTATTTGGTCAATAGGGCATTTTTCTTCCATACCTTCATTGATAAATCCCCAAAGGCCATAGCAAAGAAATCCCACTATTTTTTTAATGCTATATTTTGGCTTTAATTTGTTACTACGTTTTTTAGTATGAATTTCAAGATACTCCAACATATATTTATAAAAGGAAAAATTTAAGTATGGATTTTCATAAGAATTAGTATGGGAAAATAATTTTAAGTTTTTATAGTACATATTTAAAACGCTTTCTAGAAAGTTACAATAACTTAAAGTTGGATCTTTTGAAGCATTATTGCCACTTTGCAATCTTGCGTATTCTTCTCGAGCAATATTTATCATATCATGCGAGATATCGTCCATAAGCTCATATTTATCATGATAATGAGTATAAAAAGTCACTCTGCTAGTACACGCTTTCTCACATAAATCTTTTACCGTTATGCTTTCAAATGATTTTTCCGAAAGCATATTTATAAGTGTTTCTTTTAAATTCTTTTTAGTTTTAATAACCCTTTTATCTTCAAGCATTTATATATACACTTCCTTAAAGTTGTATAATTATAATAACAAATTTTTTACTATGTTATTTTATCACTTTGATTTGTAAAATACAATTATAAGCATAAAAAAATTGGATTGGAGATTCTAAAACAATGGGTGAATATATTTTAAGTTGCTGCTCAACCTGCGACCTTTCACAAGAGCATTGCGACAAAAGAGATATTAAATATGCTTATTTTCATTTTTCTATAAATGGCGAACAGTTTACTGATGACCTAGGCCAAAGTATGCCTTATGAGGAATTCTATAAAAGAATTGTGCCTAAAGGTACCGATGTAAAAACTTCTCAGGTAAATGTTGACGAATTTATAGAATATTTTACTCCATTCTTAGAAGAAGGAAAGGATATTTTGCACATAACCATCTCTACCGGACTTTCCGGCGTTTATAACTCTGCTACAACCGCTGCAGAAGATCTAAGAAAAAAATTCCCAGACCGTAAAATTTACATCGTTGACTCACTCGCAGCATCTTCCGGGTACGGCCTTATGATGGATAAGCTCGCCGATTTAAGAGATGAAGGATATGATATAGACAAGTTAAAAGATTGGGCAGAAGCCAACAAATTGCGTATAGCACATTGGGTATGTACAACCGACTTAAGCTTCTTAATACGTGGGGGGAGAGTTTCAAAAGCTGCCGGCTTTGTAGGCTCCGTTCTTAAGATATGCCCTATCATCAACGTTTCCGAAGAGGGCAAATTGGTGCCTACATCAAAAGTTAGAAGCAAACAAAAAGCTCTTTGCGAGGTTTTAAACCGCATGAAGACCCTTGCTGACAATGGTTTAAATTACTCAGATAAATGCTATATCTCTCACTCTGATTGCATAGCTGATGCACAATATCTTGCAGATATGATAGAAAGCACATTCCCACACCTTTGTGGAAAAGTTGAAATTAATTATATCGGCCCAACAATAGGCTCTCATACAGGTCCGGGCACGGTTGCACTGTTCTTCTGGCAAGGCGAATCACGTTAAAAACAATATCGCTCAAAAGCACAAAATAAGCTCTACCTTTCTCCTTTGGTAAGGCTTATTTTTTTGTCTAAAAAATAAACTTTACATTTTAGTTATTTTTCGCAATTTCAGAGGTTGCCATAGCGTCACAACGTTCGTTCTCGGGGTGACCTGCGTGACCCTTAACCCACACAACATCTACTTTGTGAACGTCAATAAGATTTAAAATTTCTTCCCATAAATCCGAATTTACCGCCGGTTTTTTATCAGATTTTTTCCAACCGTTATCTCTCCAATTTTTAGCCCAGCCTTTCAATATAGCATTACAAAAATATTGTGAATCGCTATATATTGTAATCTCACAAGGTTCTTTAACCGCTTTAAGCCCTTCCATAACAGCTGTTAACTCCATGCGATTATTCGTAGTTTCGGCACAATAACCCGAAAGCTCTTTTTCATGGCCTTTATATTTTAAAATTGCTCCCCAGCCACCCGGCCCCGGATTACCACTGCAAGCACCATCTGTATAGATTTCGATTTTTTTCATCTTATAATATCCCCTTACAAATTTAATATTAATCTTAGATAATCATCAAATATGCTTGACATATGCTTTTTTTAATGTTAAAATATCATTGATATTTGACGTACGGATTTATTTAATTATTTTTTATTCGGGTAATGGAAAAACTATAATACTTAGCACCTTAAGCTTGAAGTAAACTCAAGCGGTTTTTATGATTTTTAATTGTTTATAACAATGTAATACTGGGAGGTATATAAATTGAATCAAAATAAAGAAACTGAAACTCGCAAAAAAAGACCTTATTCAAATTTCAAAAATAAAAAAACATCCGGAAAGAATTATACTACGGATTCAAATATAAATAAATCTATTAAATCAAATAAAACATCAAAACCTGCATCTTCCGGCAATACTACATCTAAAAACAGCCGAGAAGATTACTTAAATGATAACGGTATAACCGTTGGCAGAGTAAAAAATGTGGCTACCGGACGCAAAACAAAAAAAGATAAAAACTCTTTTAGAATAGTGTTTTTAGGCGGATTAAATCAAATAGGTAAAAACATAGCTGCGTTTGAATGCGGAGACGACATAGTAATAGTTGACTGCGGTATGTCTTTCCCAGACGGCGAAATGCTTGGTGTAGACCTTGTAATACCTGATTTTTCTTATTTAGAGGCTAATCGTGAACGCATAAGAGGCTTAGTAGTAACTCACGGGCACGAAGACCACATAGGCGCAATTCCATATCTATTAAGAAAAATAAATGTTCCTATATATGCAACACCGTTGACAATCGGTCTTATAAGCAGCAAGCTCAAAGAACACAGACTTTTAAATGGAGCTCATTTGAACACCGTAAACGCCGGAGAAAGCGTTCAACTAGGCTGCATGAATATTGAGTTTATACGTGTAAATCACTCTATCCCTGATGCCGTAGGATTTGCAATAAAATCTCCTGCAGGAACCATTGTCCACACGGGCGACTTTAAAATAGATTGCACACCTTCACGTGGAGAAATGATTGATTTAGCAAGATTTGCTCAACTAGGTCAAGAAGGCGTACTCGCGCTTATGGCGGACTCCACAAATGCCGACAGATCAGGTTACACGATGACTGAAAAAATGCTTGATGAATCTTTTGAAATACTATTCCAAAAAGCTAAAGACAAAAGAATAATTATAGCAACCTTCGCCTCCAATGTAGGCAGAATTCAGCAAATCATAAATTGTGCGTCTAAATATGGTAAAAAAGTAGCTTTCTCGGGCAGAAGTATGGTGAATTATGTTGCCATAGCAAGAGAAATGAATTACTTAGATGTACCGGACGGAATAATCATAGATGTGGATTTAATAACAAAATACGCTAAGAATGAAGTTGTTTTAGTTACTACCGGCAGTCAAGGCGAACCTATGTCCGCACTACACAGAATGGCGTTCTCGGAACACAAAAAAATATCTGTCGGACCGGAAGATTTCGTGATCATATCTGCGCACCCAATACCCGGAAATGAAAAAATGGTAGGTGCAGTAGTAAACGAGCTAATGAAATTAGGCTGCGAAGTAATATATGAATCTATGTACGAAACTCATGTTTCCGGTCACGCTTGCCAAGAAGAATTAAAGATAATTCAAGGTTTAGTAAAACCAAAATACTTTATACCGGTACACGGTGAAGCACGCCATTTAATGAAACACGCTGAACTTTCGGCATCAATGGGCGTCCCTGAGAAAAATATATACGTAGGCGACACCGGCGATGTATTGGAAATTAATAAAAATCACATCAAAAAAGTTGATCATATATCGGTTGAACTCGTTTTAGTTGACGGTATCGGTGTTGGAGATGTTGGAAGCATCGTTTTACGTGACCGCAAACATCTTGGCGAAGATGGTTTAATAGTACTTGTCGCCACGCTAGACTCACACGATAAACACGTTATAGCAGGTCCCGACATCGTATCACGTGGATTTGTTTACGTGAAAGAATCCGAAAAACTTATGCAAGATGCACGTCGTGCAGCGCTAAAAGTTTTAGAAGGTTGCGCTGACCAAAATATGCGTGACTGGGGATATATGAAAACAAAAGTACGTGATGAGCTTTACAAATTGTTCCATGGTCAAACTCGCAGAAACCCTGTGATTTTGCCTATAATAATGGAAGTTTAAAATGTGTTTTAACCTTATAGGTCGCTAATCTTTAAGATGAGCGACTCTTTTATTATTTAACAGCGCTAAAAAAATTGATATAAAACTAACAAAAACAAAATTGAGGTGTATTTATTTGAAAAAAGTACTAGTCGGAATGAGCGGAGGAGTAGATAGCTCGGTATCTGCTGCCATTTTAAAGGGCCAAGGTTATTATGTTGAAGGAGCAACGTTAGAACTACTAGAGCAAGATAATTCTGAAGCGATAAATGATGCAAGAAAAGTTGCTGAAAAACTAGGGATTAATCACAGAGTTATAGACTTACATACCGAATTTAAAAATAAAATAATAGACTACTTCGTTAATGAATATCTTTCCGGAAGAACACCAAATCCGTGCGTAGCATGTAATCCGACTATCAAATTCGGGCTTATGCTAGACTATGCGGTAGAAAACGGATTCGATTTCATCGCAACAGGGCATTACGCCGTTATTGAGCATGACGAAGAAAACAATATATATAAATTAAAAAAATCACCGGCCAGCAAAGACCAGAGTTACTTTTTATACAGACTTTCTCAATATGCTTTAAGTAAAACTATATTCCCTATCGGAAAATATGAAAAAACTTACGTCCGTGAGCTTGCAAAAAAATATGATTTGCCTGTTGCTCAAAAAGGCGACAGTCAAGATATTTGCTTTATAAAAAATATCAGTCACGCTGACTTTATAGAAAACTACACAGGTTCAAAGTGTCCTAAAGGAGAGTTCGTTTTAGATACCGGCGAATGCGTAGGCGCTCATAAGGGCATTATACACTACACCGTCGGGCAACGAAAAGGGTTGGGAGTATCTTGGAAACACCCCCTGTTTGTTAAGTCAATCGAGCCAAAAAGTAATTCTGTTATTTTAACAAATCTACAAAACGGACTTACTCAAAAAATAAATATTAAAAATACAAACTTTATAATTCCAACTCAAATAGGCGAAGAATACACCGCAACCATTAAAATAAGATCCCGCGCGAAAGAGGTTGCTTGCAAATTCTTTAGGAATAATGAATCTGAAACAACAATAATATTTAATGAGCCACAAAAATTTCCCGCTCCCGGGCAGTCGGCAGTCCTTTACAACCAAGACGGCTGTGTTATAGGCGGAGGAATAATTATTTAGTTGCAAATTAATCAAAAAATTAGAAAAACAAAAATAATATGTGCAAATAATAGATATTATTTAAAAAATAAAAATTACTATTGATTTTTAAAAGGATAGATAATAAAATATTATTTAGCACTCGTTATATGAGAGTGCTAAAAGAAAATTTGACTATTTTTAAGGAGGATTCTATATGTCAGTTAAAATGAAACCTATATTAGACAACGTAATAATCGAACTTCAAAGCAGCAATAAAACCGGAAGTGGTTTATTTGTAGCTTCGTCAAACGATAACAATCAACCAGTAAAAGCAACCGTTGTAGCTGTAGGTTCAGGCACAGTTTTAGATAACGGCGAAAAACTGCCTATGCAAGTTCAAGTTGGAGATGTGGTTTTAGTTCCTCATCACACCGGCTCAAAATTTGCTGAAGACGGCAAAGAATACATAGTAATCAGCCAAAGAAATATATTGGCGGTTATTTGCTAAGACAAATAAGAAATTATTAAAAAACTATATTTTTAAAGGAGTATATTAATATGGCAAAAGAAATTGCTTATGGCGAAGAAGCCAGAAAATCATTGCTAGACGGAATAAACAAACTTGCAGACACCGTTAAAATAACTTTAGGCCCTAAAGGCAGAAACGTTGTTATTGATAAAAAGTTTGGTGCTCCACTTATAACAAACGACGGCGTAACCATCGCAAAAGAAGTAGAACTCGATAATAATCTCGAAAACATGGGTGCACAGCTCGTTAAAGAAGTAGCAACAAAAACCAACGACATCGCAGGCGACGGCACAACAACCGCAACCCTATTAGCTCAAAACCTCATAAGAGAGGGCATGAAAAATGTAGCTGCAGGCGCAAATCCAATGGTATTAAAAAAAGGTATCAGCAAAGCCGTCAAAGCTGCTGTTGATGCTGTTGTTAAAAACTCTAAATCCGTCAGCGGAACCGAGGACATCAAACGTGTTGCAACAATCTCTGCAGCAGACGAATTTGTTGGCAGCTTAATTGCAGAAGCTATGGAAAAAGTAAGTTCAGATGGAGTTATAACTGTAGAAGAGTCAAAAACAGCAGAAACTTATTCAGAAGTAGTAGAGGGAATGATGTTTGACCGTGGATATGTTTCTCCTTACATGGCAACCGACAACGACAAAATGGAAGCCGTTATAGATGATGCCTTCATTTTAATTACTGATAAAAAAATTATAAGCATTCAAGAAATCCTCCCTCTTTTAGAACAAGTTGTAAAAATGGGCAGAAAACTAGTAATCATTGCCGACGACATAGAAGGCGATGCACTAGCAACAATTATAGTAAATAAACTCCGTGGGACCTTCACTTGTGTTGGAGTTAAAGCTCCCGGCTTTGGAGACAGACGCAAAGAAATGTTAAGAGATATAGCAATCCTCACAGGCGGCGAAGTTATTTCTGAAGATCTCGGATTAGAACTTAAAAACACAACTATAGACCAGCTCGGAAGCGCACATCAAGTAAAAGTTGAAAAAGAACGCACAATCATTGTTGACGGTGCAGGAGATCAAGCAAAAATCAAAGAGAGAGTTTCTCAAATACGCCATCAAATAGAAGAAACAACTTCTGATTTCGACCGTGAAAAATTACAAGAACGTCTTGCAAAATTAGCCGGTGGCGTTGCAGTCATCAAAGTTGGTGCAGCAACAGAAATAGAAATGAAAGAGAAAAAATTACGCATAGAAGACGCTCTGGCAGCAACCAAAGCAGCTGTTGAAGAAGGCATCGTAGCAGGTGGCGGAGTTGCATTAGTAAACGCAACCGAAAGCGTTCAAAAAGTAGTAGACTCTTGCGAAGGCGACGAAAAAACCGGTGCTACAATAGTCCTAAAAGCTTTAGAAGCCCCAATGCGTCAAATCGCAGCTAATGCCGGCCTTGAAGGTTCTATAATAATCCAGAACGTTAAAAGCAAAAACACTGTTGGCTATGGTTACAACGCACTTAAAGACGAATACGGCGACATGATCTTATTTGGTATTGTTGACCCAACAAAAGTAACTCGCTCAGCCCTAGAAAACGCCGCATCAGTTGCAAGTATGGTTCTAACAACAGAAGCGCTCATCACAGATAAGAAAGAGCCTCAAACACAAGCTCCTGCAATGCCTGACGGCGGAATGGGCGGAATGTATTAATAAATAAAACATTAACACATTTATTTTAAAAATTAAGTTTTTATAAACTTATTAACCCACTTGTAGACGTATAAAATCCGATACAAGTGGATTTTTTATACTTGGGGGCAAAAAATAAAATTAAGTTTGATTTCTATTTTTTTTAAAATATCAAATTGTGAAATTTTAACTGTTTTAATTTGATTTTGTCCTAAATATTTTTTTGATTTTTTAATATGGTAATCATTCACAAAAATGTTGAAAAGTTTGTGGAAAAAGTTCAAAACAATACTTTAAAATAATTTTACTATATACTTTACAATACAAGCCGCACCCGCAAACCGCTAAAATTAGCCTTTTAAAATTAAAACGTCCAATCTATCGCCAAAGTTTTCAAAAACCACATATGCTCTGATTTTATCCCCGTTTAACAGCAGGCAAACTGTTTTTCTGTTAAACTAAAAAGCTTTACTTATTATAAAAAAATTAAAAGCAAATTTTGAATTCGCAACAATATTTATTCACAAATATAGGCCAATAAAATAGTCTCTTACTCAATATATAAAATGAGTAAAAGACTATACTTTGTTTTATTTATATTTTATCTATTTGCGGAAAGACACCACATTTGTATGCAAACCATCATTGCTTATTTTAAAGCTCAGCAACAATTTAACTGTGTTTTCTTTTATGGCATCAATCATGGCATCAAACATGTCGAAGCCCTCTGTTCTGTATTCAACAACCGGATCACGTTGACCATATGCACGCAAATTGATTCCACGTTTGAGTTCTTCCATTGCGTCAATGTGATCCATCCACTGCTGGTCAACATTACTCAAAAGCACAACTCTTTCTAACTGTCTTGTGTTTTCCGCACCAAATATTCCTTCGTGCTTTTCATAAATACTATGGCATTTAGCTTGTAGGAATTCTACTATTTCATCATATGTTAAATCCAATTTGTTTTCTTCAGTATCTTCAAGGTCACCCGGATTTAAAACCCAATCCATAAAGTAACTCTTTAGACCTTCCATATTCCAGTTCTCTTTTGGCAAGGTTTTTGATAGATATCTGTCGGTCACCATGACAACAACTTCATCGACCATTTTGCTTATCTGGTCACGCAAATCTTCGCCATCCAGGACTTTATCACGTTGAGAATATATAATTTCACGCTGGCGACTAAGAACATCGTCGTATTGGAGAACATTCTTACGAATAGCAAAGTTTCTGCCTTCAATTTTCTTCTGCGCAGAATAAATTGACTTAGTAAGCATTTTAGCTTCAAGCGGAGTATCTTCATCTACATTCAAATGCTCCATTACTCTTTTCATTCTATCGCCACCAAACAATCTCCTGCAATGCCTGACGGCGGAATGGGCGGAATGTATTAATAAATAAAACATTAACACATTTATTTTAAAAATTAAG
>CAYUTE010000188.1:0-1708 GCA_964447545.1 uncultured Eubacteriales bacterium | reverse complement strand
TTATCGTATTCATCAAGCATATAATTCAAAAGCTGTTCTCGCAGTTCCGCTTTTGATAATGAATAGACATATTTTTTGATTTCCTTGCGTTCATTTTCCTGTTGCTTTTCAAATTCTTTTTCATATTCTTCGGCTTCTTTTACAATTCTTTTTGCTTCATTCGGAAAAATTGTAAAATATGCGGCGACCATATGCTTGCAAATAACTCGCCTGCCGTCTGCAAACGGGCATGTGCAGGTTGATCTTCTTGGATGCGCAATATCTAAAACAATATCGTATTCGTTGTCTTCGCCGCCCTTTACAATACCTGCATATTTATTCTCTTCGACCTTGCAAACAGCCATAACCATTTGCTTTTCATAGTATTCCATCCCTCGCCAAAGGGATTTTCCGCTTGCTAAATCGATAAGGCCCATACAGTCACATCCAATCGTTTTTTATAATTTAAATGTATCACAATAACTTTCAAAAGGCAATAATAAGCCTTAATATAGGTTGTAATAATATAGCCTTAACTACAACCCGAGGTCGTCAGTTCGAGTCTGACCAGTAGCTCCATCAAAAAAAAGCAGGAATGATTTAACACTCCTGCTTTTTTGTGCTTAAGACCATTAAATGGGGCGGTATATAACAGAGATAGCACAGGGGACGGCTAGCGTGAAAACCTTGGGAGGTGCATATCATTTTTCAATCCCATGCTTTTTATTTAGTTTTTTTAACCTTTCAACTTCCTTGGTTTCTAAAAATTCTCCATTTTCATTATACTCTATTTCATTTATATGATGAAATAGGTAAAATTCATCCATACCATTAAAAATATATTTTTTTTCTTTTGGCCAATTTAATTTTCCAAACTTTAAATTTTTAAAGCTATCTTGTAAAAAGTTTATATATTCTTGATTCGAAATGTCCTTCCTGGAAAAAATACCTTTTTCTTCGATTAATTCATAGCGCATAGTTGCAATAGCTTCTTTATATTCTTCTAATTTTTCTAACAAATCATCTTCATTATTAACATATATTGGTTTTCCAAACCTAGTATGAATTTTAACTATTTTTTGTTTTCCATCAATATAATCATATGTAAACTCATGAACCGCAGGTACTACTGGCACCATAGCTTTTTTAGCGATATCTAAAAACCCATAACTTAGTGGAAGGAAAAGCTTATTAGATGACAAATTCCAAGTTCCTTCTGGAAAATATGCTATTGAATGCCCGTCTAATAATAGTTTTATCATATCCAACTTAGCATTATTATTGTTATACTTGTCCCCTTTTTTAACTAATACAAGTCCAGTATTAGTTTGGCATAACAATAATAACTTATTAACCTCACATCCATGTAGAATAATACAATGTTGTTTTACCTTTGGAATCCATACAAAAGTATCTAGAATTCCTTGATGGGTATAAGCAAAAATTGCAGGAACATCTAATATATTTTCTTTGCCATCGCATATCCACTCAACTTCTTTGCTAGTGAAAGCGTGAGTAACAGTAACAGCAATTTTACTTGTAATATTTCTTAATTTGGGCGCTATTGTTGTTGCTCCTTTTGTTGTGTTAGTAAGTTTTCTTTTCAGAACCTCACGTCTAAAATCTTTATAATATTCTTTTAGTTCTTCCGATGTCAATTCTTTTTCTTCTTTTAAAGATAAAAATTTAAAGTTCTTTTCCATAATATCTCCCTAAACGTTTTTTATAT
>CAYUTE010000187.1:0-6083 GCA_964447545.1 uncultured Eubacteriales bacterium | reverse complement strand
CCATAATTATGATTGACGTTCCGCCCAATGACAGATTATGCATTCCTGTAAGTGCTGAAAATCCAAAAGGTAACAACGCTATAAATGCTAAGAACAATGCACCTAAAAGTGTAACTTTAGAAAGAACTTTTGCCAAAAATTCTGATGTAGGTTTGCCCGGCCTAATTCCAGGAATCATTCCGTTGCTTTGGCGCAAGTTATTTGCCATTTCAATTGGATTATATGTTATTTGAACATAAAAATATGCAAATATCAAAATCAAAAAGAAATATACCATTGCGTGTACTAATCCATTAACTGACAACGAATCTAAAACTGCTTTCCAAAAACCTGTTGGTTTACAAAAGAAGTTTATAAAATTCGGTACCGCAAGAATAGATGTAGCAAATATTATCGGCATAACGCCGGCAATACCAATTTTTAGCGGTATATGGCTACTTTGTCCGGCATACATTTTTCTTCCAACAGTACGCTTTGCATATTGAATTGGTATACGTCTTTCTGCATCGTTCATAAAAACTATTACCCACATCATGAACAAGAACATTACTACCGAGAGTGGGACATAGTAGAAAAACTTACTAAATGTTTCGGGGTTTGATACAGCAAGTGAAAAATATGTGCTCAGTTTTGAAATCAATACAGGCATTCTGGAAACGATACCTACAAACATTAGAATTGAAATTCCGTTTCCTACACCTTTATCATTAATCTGCTCGCCGAGCCACATCATAAGTGCTGTTCCGGCCGTAAACGATAAAATTATTACTATTGCCGCAAAAATACCGGATAATCCTGCTGTATATTTTACGATTGAAACGCCCAGATAACTTCCACTTTTTAAATAGAAGTAAAATGCTGTTCCTTGAAGTAACCCTATAATTATCGTTAAAAACCTAGTTATGGCTGTAAGTTTTTTGCGGCCTTGCTCTCCCTCTTTTTGGAGACCTTCTAAGTAAGGAATCGCAACCGTCATAAGCTGCATGATAATTGATGCGTTAATATACGGCGTAACTGACATTGCAAATATTGTAGCTTGTGCAAATGCTCCGCCTGAGAGAGTATCCAAATAAGATAATATTGCTCCACCCTCTGCTAAGTTGCCCATCATTCCGGCAAGAGCATTAACGTCTAAAAACGGTACCGGTATTACTGACCCGATTCTAAATACTACAATAATTAAAACTGTATACAATAATTTCTTTCTTAGTTCAGGTACTTTCCATGAGTTTATCAAAGTTTTAATCAATTAGATCACCTCAGCCTTTCCCCCAACAGATTGAATTTTTTCAACTGCGGATTTTGAAAACAACTGTGCTTTAACCGTCAATTTTTTTGAAAGATTCCCATTACCTAAAATTTTAATTTTATCAAAATCGCGTTTAACAAGACCTATAGAAATGAGTTCATTTGCGTCAACTACTGAGCCATCTTCAAATCTTTCAAGCTCTGAAACATTAACGGCGATTACCTTTTTGGCAAAAATATTATTGAAACCTCTTTTTGGGATTCTTCTTTGAAGTGGCATCTGACCACCTTCAAAACCCGGGCGAACTCCGCCACCCGACCTTGCGTTTTGACCTTTATGACCTTTACCGGCTGTTTTTCCCCAACCTGAGCCATGGCCACGGCCTATACGTCTTTTGGAATGCTTTGAACCTTCAACAGCTACCAAATCTTGTAGTTCCAACTTTAATTCACCTCCCACGATAAATAACTATAAACTATAATTATTTAGATATTTCTTCAACACTAACCAAATAAGAAATTTGTGCGATTTTTCCACGTGTAGCCTCATTATCGGCTTGAACAGTGCAATCGCCTATTTTTCTGAGTCCAAGAGAATTAGCAGTCGCAATATGTTTTTTTAAGCGGCCGGCTAAGCTCTTGACTAATTTTATTTTTATTGACATAAAAATGCCGACCTCCTTATTTTAATATCTCTTCAACAGTTTTACCGCGAAGTTCTGCAACTTGTTTTGCACTACGTAAATTTTTAAGACCTTCGATTGTAGCTCTTACTACGTTGCAAGGATTATTTGAGCGAAGAGCTTTTGTACGTATGTCCTGAATTCCTGCGGATTCAACTACTGCACGCACAGGGCCTCCGGCTATAACGCCGGTACCCGGAGCAGCCGGTTTCATAAGAACTCTTCCGGCTCCGAATTCTCCAATAAGTTCGTGCGGAATTGTGTTACCTTTTAAAGGAACTTCTATAAGATTTTTCTTAGCATCTTCAATTCCTTTACGGATAGCGTCCGGGACTTCTCCGGATTTACCGATTCCAAAACCAACGTGACCTTTTCCATCGCCAACAACCATTAATGCAGCAAATTTGAAAATACGTCCACCTTTTACGGTTTTAGAAACTCTATTTATAGCAACTAATCTTTCTTTTAAATCAAGTACTGATGCATCTATTTTAGCCAAAAGTATTCCCCCTCCTTCAATTAAAATTCGAGTCCGCCTTCTCTGGCGCCCTCTGCTAAAGCTTTAGTACGACCATGGAAAATATATCCTCCACGATCAAAAACTATAGTTTTAATTTTCTTTTTTAAAGCACGCTTTGCAATCATCTGACCGACTTTCTTAGCTGCTTCTTGATTTCCGCCATAGCCGTCAAACTCTTTATCAATCGAAGAAGCGGATACTAAAGTTTCGCCTTTTACGTCATCAATAATTTGAGCATAAATATTGGCTCTGGAGCGGAAAATATTCATGCGTGGACGTGTTGCAGTACCCGTAATTTTGCCACGTACTCTTTTGTGACGTCTTAAACGGGCCTGATTTTTATCTGCCTTGTTTACCATGTTAATTCACACTCCTTAATTATTTTTTACCTGTTTTGCCCTCTTTGCGTTTAATTACCTCATCAGCATACTTAACTCCCTTACCTTTATATGGTTCAGGTGGACGTTTGCTGCGGATATTTGCTGCAATTTGGCCAACTTTTTGCTTATCTGCACCAATTACGGAAATCACATTACCTTTAACTTCATACTTAATTCCGTCAACTTCCGGAACTGTAACTTGATGTGAAAATCCGAGATTCATAACTAAATTTGTGCCTTGCTTTTGTACACGATATCCAACACCGTTAACCTCAAGATCTTTTTTAAAGCCTTCTGTTACACCTATAATCATGTTGTTTATGAGGCTTCTTGTAAGGCCATGCAAAGCTCTTGTTTCTTTTACATCGTCAGGACGTGAAACTTGAATTACGCCATCATTTATATCAATTTTCATTTTAGGGTGAATAGCTTGTGTAAGTTCACCTTTTGCACCTTTTATAGTCATTACGCCGTCGTTTAATTTAATATCAACTCCGGCGGGAATATTTATAGGTTTTCTTCCAATTCTGGACATTTAAGTCCCCCCTTTTTTACCAAATGAATGCTAGCACTTCGCCGCCAATATTTTCTTTACGGGCTTTACGGTCAGTCATAATTCCTTTAGAAGTAGAAATTATAGCAACACCTAACCCTTTCATAACTTTAGGCATATTTTCTACATCGCTGTAAATTCTAAGCCCTGGTTTAGAAACCCTTTTCAGACCTGTAATTACGGGTTCTTTGTTTTCGGTATATTTCAAGAAAATCTTGATAATACCTTGTTTGCCATCATCGGATACAACAAATTTTTTAATATAACCTTCATCGAGCAAAATTTGCACAATAGCTTTTTTTATGTTAGAAGCAGGTACTTCTACGGTTTCGTGCTTTGCGCTGCTTGCGTTACGAATTCTGGTTAACAAATCTGCTATTGTATCTGTAATCTGCATAAATTATTTACCTCCCTGCTTAAAAGTTTATTACCAACTTGCTTTTCTGACTCCTGGAATTTCTCCTTTATGTGCAAGCTCCCTAAAACAAATACGGCATATACCAAATTTGCGAAGGTAACCATGCGGCCTACCGCATATTCTGCATCTAGAATACTCACGAGTAGAAAACTTTTGCTTGCGGCTTTGTTTTACTTTTAGTGATGTTTTAGCCACAATAATCCCTCCTTACTTATTTTGAAAACGGAGCGCCCATTAAACTTAAAAGTTCTCTGGCTTCGTCATCAGTTTTTGCTGTGGTAGAAATTGAAATATCCATTCCACGGATTCCGTCAATTTTATCGTATTCAATTTCCGGGAATATGAGCTGCTCTTTAACGCCCATATTATAATTTCCTCTTCCGTCAAAAGACTTAGGGTTAATTCCTCTAAAGTCTCTAACTCTTGGGAGAGCTAAATTGAAAAATCTATCTAAGAACTCATACATCATGTCGCCACGAAGAGTGACTTTTGCACCAATTTTCATACCTTCACGGATTTTAAAGTTTGCTACGGATTTATGTGCTGTACAAACAACTGCTTTTTGACCTGTGACTTTCTCTAAATCCGAAAGAATTGAAGATATAACTTTTGAATTGTCTTTAGCTTCTCCGGCACCAACATTCAAAACTACTTTTTCGATTTTTGGAATTTGCATAACATTTTTATATGCAAACTTTTTTTGAAGCTCTTTTACAACAGATTTTTTGTATAAATCTTTAAGTCTTGCCATTCGTATCCTCCTTAAATAGCTTCATTACAGAGTTTACAACTACGTTTTTTACTACCGTCTTTCATAACTCTGTGCCCGATTCTAGTCGGCTTACCGCAGTGTGGGCATACAAGTTTAACTTTTGAAGCGTACATTGCGCCCTCCGCTTTGATTATGCCGCTTTCCTGACCTGCTTTGCGGGCTTTAACGTGTTTTGAAACAATATTTATTCCTTCAACAATCAACTTACCTTCTTTAGGGCTGACTGCTACAACTTTGCCTTCTTTGCCACGATCTTTTCCGCTTAAAACTACGACTTTATCGCCTGTTTTAACATGGACTCTACCATTTCCGGAAAGAGCCGCTTTGTTTTTCTTTGACTTAATCAACAATAAACACCTCCTATTATAAAACCTCCGGAGCAAGGCTCACTATTTTCATAAAATTCTTTTCACGTAACTCTCTAGCAACTGGTCCAAATATACGAGTACCTTTTGGAGCTTTATCATCTTGGATAATAACGCCTGCGTTTTCGTCAAATCTTATGTAAGAACCGTCGCTACGACGTTGAGCGCTTTTTGTACGTACAATTGTTGCTTTAACAACGTCACCTTTCTTGACAACGCCACCGGGTGTTGCTTTTTTAACAGAAGCAACTATAACTTCACCAATACCGGCATATTTTCTGCCTGTACCTCCAAGAACACGTATACACATGAGTTCTTTTGCACCTGTGTTATCGGCCACTTTTAAACGAGTTTGAGGTTGCACCATAGTTAATCTTTCCTCCTAACTGGTCAAGTATTTTTATATAACCTTAAATTATTTTGCTTTTTCTAATATGCTAACAAGTCTCCATCTTTTATCTTTGGAAAGAGGTCTTGTTTCCATTATTTCTACACGATCACCAATGTTGCATTCATTGTTTTCGTCATGTGCTTTCATACGAGTTGTATAATTAACGGTTTTGCCATAAAGCGGATGTTTAACCCTATCTGCTACGGCAACAACTATGGTTTTATCCATTTTATTGCTAACAACACGACCTACTACGGTTTTTCTTATATTTCTTTCGCTCATAACGCAGCCTCCTTCTGTTGTGTTTCAGCCTTTTTGCCAAGTTCATTCTCGCGTATGACTGTCTGCGCTCTTGCGATATCTTTTTTAACAGCTTTTATACGCATAGGATTTTCAAGCTGGTTAATGGCTAATTGAAATCTAAGATTAAAAAGTTCGGATTTAAGGTCTTTGAGTTTGTTATTTAGTTCTTCGCTGGTCAAATTTCTAATTTCTGAAATTTTCATTATTCAACCTCACCATCCGTTTCTTCTTTTTTTACAAATTTACATTTAATGGGCAATTTATTAGCTGCCAAACGCATTGCTTCTCTGGCTGTTTCCTCAGGAACATCACCAATTTCAAACAAAATTCTGCCCGGTTTTACAACCGATACCCAAAATTCCGGCGAACCTTTACCTTTACCCATACGAGTTTCTGCAGGTTTTTTAGTAATTGGCTTATCTGGGAATATGTTAATCCAAACTTTTCCCG
>CAYUTE010000186.1:0-8592 GCA_964447545.1 uncultured Eubacteriales bacterium | reverse complement strand
GCGTGTCTTCAAGTTTAGCAAGTTCAATTTGAGTTGCAATATCTTTAACAACCTTTATTCCGAATGTATAGTCAACTTCCCTTATCAGACCAAAGCGTTTTTCAAGTAACTCGTTTATATCATTTAACAACTCATGTATTCTTGGTTGGAGATTTTTATTACTTTCACCTTTTATTTTAGCCCTAATAAACGCCAAATACTTACTATAGATTTTGTCTCCTGTATCTTTTAGGTAGTTATAATAATTAGTTCCTACTTCCTGACCAAGTGTCAGGGTGAAGTGTGTGCGGTCTAAATCCGTGATACAACCGCTTTTGATATAAAGTTTGATTATATCATTGGGTTTGATTACACCATTTTCTGTTTCGGGAATAATTACTCCTTTAAGCAAATCGTAAATTTCAGCGTTATTCATAACAATCAACCTCTTCTACCACTTATACCCACACTTATTACATTTCATTGTTTTACCGATATTACTGCTAAAAATACCGAACGCTATAATTGATGCACTTTTTGAAACTGCACCGATTTTAGCAATATTGGTACTGCCGCAGGTCGGACAGTATTATTAATTTGAAATATTAAGTTGCTATTATTACCATAGTGTATAATAATTTATTCTGTAGGTTTTATTGGCTCAATCTCGTTAAATGTATCAGTTTTTAGCATATCATTAATACGCTTGATCGCAGACTTATCTAATTTTATACCATCATTCTTTATTGTTTTAATGAATTCTGACCATTCAAGAGAATACTCCAATTCTTCAGCAATTTTTTCTAAATCATTATATGTACCACCTAAATCAATGGTACTGGGAATATATACCCACTCTTTGTTATCATCCCATAAGTACAGCCAATTGTCATCTACTTTTTCTCCATAATTGTTATAACTATTCGTACAAAGTAGAATTTGTGCATCCATACTACCATCATCATTTGTAACTTCATTATAATAAACATCCGTCAGCTTAAACGATAAAGGTTCTTTAAGGTCATCAGAGAGATAATAGCTTTTTTCAGCAGCAATACTTTCGGCTTTAACCTCCATTTTTTCATCATCTTTAGCTTTATTATATGCTTTTATATAATTACCTTGTGCGCAAAGGTCATCAACAGAAAGAAAAATATGTGGTACGATGAAAACGCCTATACTAACAAGTATTAAAATACTTGTGATCGTAATAATAATCTTTACAGACTTCTTAACTTTTTTTGTTGTTTTATTAACGTTTGTATTAAGCTGATTGATTGCTGTATTGACACCGTTTTTAACCGCTAATCCGACTTTCTCACCACATTTAGAACAGAAATTCTGTTCATCATTCAATGATTCGCCACATTTGGGACAAATATTAAGTTCATATACCATACACACCACCTCAATAACAGTATACCATATTTTCATATTTTTGTCAACATAAATATTTTCTCACAGATAATTATGTTTTAGTTTGATATTCGAAATTAGTCGTGACGATTCAAATAAGTTGAAGGGTCAGTTTTTTGGTGGATTGAAAGGCAATGAACCGCTTAACATCGATCAAATAAATGAGCAAATTAACAAAGCGCGAGAATTGATGAATAAGAATAGTTTCACCCCCGAAGTAGCTAAAGGTAACGGCATTTCGGACGAAATGTACGCATATATCAACGCAACCGACAAAGCAGCTCTTTCAGCCAAAGACTTTTATGAAGTACAGTTGAAGAACGCGCAAGGTTTCGTAAATATCTCACGAGTTCTTAGTTCGTATAATCAAATCGCCGAAGACGATACCGAAACCCAAGAAGCTTTTGTTGAAGCGTTGTCAAAGAGTAATGAAGCACTCGCAGAGTATATTAAAGATACACAAGGCGAAGGAAGTGCTATCGGCTTTACGCTTAAAGGTATGTTTCAAAACATAGGTTTGTCCTTAATGGATGCAGGTCTTTCATTATTGACAACATTTATTGTTCAAGGAATAAGTAAACTTATTCATGCATCAGAAGAAAGATTGCAGAGCCTGAAAGAAGATTTAAATGAAGCCTCAGACACAGCCGACGCTTTTAGAGAAGAGTCTGCTATAATTGACGATTTGCAATCGCGTTACACTAAAATCATTACTTCTACCCAAGACCTTGTAACTGCAAAAGAAGAACTTAAATCAATACAAGACGAATTAAACGAAGCATACGGTGAAGAAGTTAAAAATCTTGATTTAGTCAATAAGAGTTATGGTGAAAACATACAGCTGCTAATTGACAAAAACAGAGAAAGAGCTAAGGAATATGTTGGTGATGAAGACGAACCGAATATAAATAGAAATAACTACAACAATACCAAAAAGCAATTAGAAGGTGGAAAAGTAAAAATCACAGAAGATGAATACGGAGAAAATGTTAGTTATAGAAAGTATGGAAATTATACTCACATTCATTCTTCTGGTTGGGGGAATTTTGTTACTTCGATAGGAGATTCCAGTGTGGCGGATATACTTAAAGAATATGACAGGGAAAAAGTTTTATCTGGTGCAAATGGTAATGATGAAACCGGCGTAACGATAGATGGAAATGACATTTACTTTTTTGGCACTTTAGAAGAACAATTAGAAAACTTGGAATCCATATATGCAAAATTTAGTTTAAGATGGGCTGAAAAAGAACCGGATTCTAATGAACGTCAATGGCTTTCTGATATTAAAAAAGAGATTGATAGACTAAAAGAAGAAATTGAAACTTATCAAAACATCATTGATGTATTTGAAGCCAATGAAAGACTTGCAAATAGTGTTGGAAATATAAGTTCTGATATTGATACTGTAACTTCTGCTGCTCAAACATACGTAAATTCTGATTCAACCACTCAAGAGAAAATTGATGCAATCGAACAGATTAAAAGACTGAAAGAAAGTATATATAACGCAAATAAAGACGAGGATGGTAAAATAATTGACCAAGATGTTCAAGATAAATTAGACGAATATTTTGACGGAATCGATACGGTTATAGACGGAAGAGTTAACGGTATCTATGATAGTTTCCAAGTTTACAAAGAAACCCTAACCAAATTCACGAACGAAACGTACGAAATCGTAAGTAGCGGGCTTAATAAATTCGATACCGCAATTGCTTCATTAAGAAATGGTTCTTCTCTTGATAGTAATACCGTATTAGAACTGATTTCGCTCGACCCTACGTTAGCCGATTCATTTGCTAAAATAGCCGATGGGTACATTATTTCACTCGATAGAATTCAAACCGCAAGAAGTGATTTCTATTATAATTCCACAAAAGACATTAAAAAGGAGATAGACGGGATTAATCAGGAACGTGAAAAATTCGAGCAAGAAAGAGAAGTATATATTTCCCAATTCGGTAGCATAAACAGTGCTGGTGACCTCGAACGCTTCAATTCTGGACTAAAAGACATAGACGATAAAATCAAAAACGCTGAGACAAGTGCGGCGCAATGGCGATTCTATTTAAATTCAATCGGCGCACAATTAACTCCAGTAGAACAGTCATTATCTAAAATCAGCGAAATCCAAGAATTGATATCGGCGCAAGAAAGCCTTTCTAAAGGATTAGATATAGACGATTCTCTTTTCTCGAAATACCCTGAACTACTTTCATATAACAAGAGCGCAAGAGATTTGTATATACAGATTGGAAAAATAATCGACAGAATACGCAATAACACGTTTGAAGATTTAGATAATTCCAGTTATATGCGAGCGCAAATCAAAGGCATAAAAAAATTGTTTGCAAAATCAGATTTCAACCAATTAGTTCAGCAAGCCGAAGGAGTAACGAGTAGTTTAGACACACTCCGATCCGCGTATGATTCAGTAGCCAACGGCGAACCGCTTGACGTTGCATGGTTTGAGGATTTCCCCGACTTAGCAAAATTTGCGGGTGACACCGAAGCTCTGTTAAAAGCATTGGATAGTAAATCAAGCAGTCTTCCTGACGATATGATTAAAGCAATTGAAGAATACGAAAAGAGTAATATTCTCTCCGACATGGAAGAAGAACGACTCATGGCTATTAAGATATTACTTATACAGACTAAGATAACCAACAAGAAAAAGCTGCAGGAAAGTTTAACAAATGCTAATATAATAAAAGAAGAAGAACGGCTCGATTTGCTAAACAAGCAGAAAGAGGATATTGAAAATACCATATCTGATTATGAGACTGCGGCAAACACCGTTATAAATGCAATCGACGATGAAATCGAATCACTCGAAGAAGCTAAGGCGGCGATCGAAGAAAAATACAATGCCGAAATCGAAGCTCTGCAACAAGAGAATGAGGAACGTGAGCGTAGCAACGCTTTACGTGAAAAGGAACTTGCTCTCGAAAAGGCAAAGAATAATAAGGTTCGTGTGTACAGTGCTTCAAGAGGTTGGACGATTCAAACCAATACTGAAGAAGTTCGGAAAGCTCAAAGCGAGTACGATAGCCAACTTAACGAGAACAAAATTGCCGATTTAGAAAAACAGAGAGATTCGGAAACCGCAGTTTATGACGAACGCATTAAAGAGTACGAAGATTATAAAAAGTTGTGGCAAGACACAATTGACGCTTATCAGAATATGCAGGACGAAATGACAACCGCTGCGGTACTCGGAAACAATTGGCGTAAAATAGTCTATGATAAAGATATTGGTGCGTTAAGTTCATTTACAACTAATTACGGCTCCTATAAAAATCAGCTGCACGGCTATCTCGAACCCGAAATAACAGATATTCAAACAAGAATTGACAAGTATCAAGAGGAAATCGACAAGCTTAACGATCTTGAAATCAAGCAAGACGAATACGTAACTCACTTCCAAGAATTCCTGCAAAATCTTCGTGATACGCAAGATGGTGATCTTGCAAGCGATATACCAGGCGCTGTTGCAGCAGCTATGTCTGGTGGTGGATTTAAATTCCTACAAGGTGTGGTATCCGAAGAAGAAGCTGCGGCAAAGTTCAATAGTTTTATGAGCAGTGGAAATCCTGTGTCAATGCTTGCGGGCGGTATTCCTCTTAACAATCCTGTTACGGGATTTAATGGTGTCAGCAAAACGATAATTGAAAAACAAACACAAGGTATTGCGGGTAAGCAACAGGCAAACGTTAACAATAATCAAACGTACTCTTGGACGATTACAGGCAACGAAATCAACGCTGATAAGTACGAATCATTCAAGGGTTATATGGACAGATACGTTAAAGAGCAAGTTATGAAGAAACAGACGGGTATGAGATAATCTATTACGCAAGTATAGGAGGGTGTGTTAGCTCTCCTATTACTGTGCGTGATTTTTTGTTGACATTAAGAATTAATTATGATATAATAATAAAAACAATCGTATAATATAAGTACACAAATAAGGTGGTAAATATGGTATTTTCAGATGAGATTCTGAATAAGTTTCCATGTGTTTTAAAGAACGCACTATATTCAAAAAAAGTAACCCTTCCAGATAATGTTGAATTTAAATTTGATGATTTTATAGGATATAGAATGATCTCACGCAAAGTCAATGACGACACTCCAATAAATAAGAATGATTTTTTATCCCAAGCTGAACTAAAAGAAATTGGGAAGCCATTAGCTCGTGGTATTGATATTAATGATATTAGTTTCTATAGCTGTTCATTGTTTAAAGATAGCAAGCAGTTACAGATAATTCTCCATCTTCCACGAAAAAATAAAAAAGCAATAAAAGGAATAATAAAAATGCAAAATGGGGCTATACGGCAAAACGCAGAAACCTCTCACATTGATTGGTGGCTCTATGATGACGTAAATGTATCTAAAGATTTCGAGGTGATAGAAGATGAACAAATTGCTTTGCTTTAAAATCAATGGTATGTGTCTATATAAAGAGATTGATTTATTAAATTATCAAGTGCCAATTTTCTTTGTATGTATAGATGATTACGGTAACAGATATTTGGTTCTATGTATTGATATTGATGAGTACGAATATATAATTGCAAAAGTAACCGACAATCAATTAAAATCTATGCTCGAAGAAAAAGTGGAAATGCGTGACGTTTTTTTAAATACAACAGAAATTTATCATGTAGTTTCCGCATCTGATATTAATGATGATATAGTAGAACTCGTTAATGCAGATAATCTTGCAAAGGAAGATTTACCCGACGAAGGAGCTTATTTTACAATTAAGAATAACATCATAGATTCCTATTTATGTAAACTACGTAATTCGTATATTGATATTTTTTCAAGTAAGATGGAATTTCATAGTATAAAAATAGACGAACGCAAAAATACATTTTCGTTTACCCCTGACTGTTTTAATCAAAGTTATTATCAAGATAAATCAACTGCATTATTTTATATGTTTAATTTAATACAAAATAAATCGGTTAGTTTAATTGCTGATAATATAAAAAATAAATTTAATGAGGAGTATGATTTATATGAGCGATCTAATCAAGTTTTCACATTATCGTATTAAGAACATTATTACCGATTTTGGGAATCTTTCAAAAGGCGAAAATGTTATATCGCTCTTAACGAAAGCTCGAATCGGAATATCTGAAAATAATAACGAAAGTATGATTGAAATTATTCCAGAGTTTACCAACCAAGAGGATAACCGTGTGGTTTTAAAAGTCACAAATACCGTATACTTTTCATTTTCGCAGCCGTTGTCAAATGAAGAGAAAATCAAACTTTTAAAAGAAGTTGGAGCTGAAATAGCATACAACAAAACCAGAGAAGCAATTTCAGAAATATTGAGAATTTCTAATATTGATTTTATGAATATCCCTGAATATTCCTCTATTTAATAAGACATAATATAACGGAGAGATTAAATATTTATACAACTTCCCCGAAATCATAAACTTAAAATGTGTACTATTTTATAATAAACGGTGGCTCACCTATGGCAGTAGGCGAGTCACTTTTTCTTTATTTCAACAATTATCGCATAAGCAAAAATCATAATGATTACAGATATAATCAAAAAAGAAAGGAGTGATAAAATGTCAAACAGATCGGCGATAGCCACACCAACTGATGTATACCCTCGTGACGGTAACTGTGTAAACTTTGATATAGAAGTTGACGGAAATTATTGGTGCGGATTTTCATTTACCAACCAATGTGATGCATTAACCTTTTTAACACAGGATATTTATGACGTAACAACTAATGAATCAGTCGGACATTACTTCTTAAAAAATAGTCTTTTAACAGACGGTTCAGACAATCTTATATATATGCGCGGAGACAAGGTAGGCATGAGGATTCCTGTTGACAACTTTGTTAGCGGTAGACACTATAAATACAAGATAACTTGCTACACCAATTTTATAGATTACCAAACAAGGAATATCGGACTACCTAATCCATGTGTGCCTTATGCAAGCGGTATCATTCAGTACGTTCGTTCCCCAAGCGAAATCACAATCCAAAACGGTATATCAAAACTACGCAGACCGTACTATTGGCACGAGGGTCAAACAGATCAGATATTAGTCGGCTGTACATATATGCGTATCAAAAATGAAATGCGTATGGTAACGGACTATGATTATAACACGGGTGTCGTAACTTTAGAATCAGGATTTTCAAGAGAAGCCTTATCGGATTTAAAAGAATTACAATACTATCTTAATTGCAATTTCATCGAGGACGGTTGGTATGATTTTTATTACCGTGAAGATATACAATCTAATACCACGTTGTCAACAGGAGTTTTCGGACTTCATTGTGCGGCTACTTATTACCACCCTAATAATATAGGTATGGAAAAGTACAGATACAAGGTTTACGCAAAGTCAAGCACCGACTACGTAAATGGCTTCATCAGTGAAAAGCAAGGAAACCCCGAAGTAACAGATTACACGCATATTGCTCTTGAATCGGGCATAACGAAGGATATTGTTGGCAAAACAATTCTTATTGAAATCTCAAAAGGCATGACAACTGGTGAATATGTTGAAACAGGATATAGCGACATGATAACCTATTATGATATTGACACGGGAATTGCTACTCTTAAAAGCGGCATCAAGCAGTCGATAACTCCGGGCAGCCTGTATACCATTCAATTAGGAATCGAAACCTTAATTGCTGATAGCGGTAATCTCACATCACAGAGCAAGGAAGCAGACTTCTTGTTATATCCGTATCAGCCTATGAATATAGTTACAGAACTGACAAGCTATGAAAAGCAAATGCTATCTACTACTGAATCTCGCAACATTACACCAGACTCTACGCAACCTCCAATCATAAAAGAGCATCAAGTAACGGTAGACGAAATGCGGCAAAATGTGCGGATTGATTTTAAAGTCGGATCAGCTTTGGCGGACGATAACAACTATTTAGTCAACGTATATAGAAAAGATAGAGATATCGGTTTATGGAAAATTGCAGGATTCAGGCAACAAGATATCGTTAAAGGAGTTGCGAGCCAAAATTCAACATTCATTGACTATATGGCAGGAAACAACAAAAAATATCAATACGCTATTTTACCTTTATTCAAACACTCTGCTACAACCAACGCAGCACGATTTAACCCGTATATAATAGAGGATGTTAAAACCAAATGGGACGGTTGGACGATTA
>CAYUTE010000185.1:0-4146 GCA_964447545.1 uncultured Eubacteriales bacterium | reverse complement strand
TCTATTGGATTTACAAAGGAATCCGATAGTTTTAAAACTCTTGTCGGATTAAAGATTAAGCTTTCAAATTAAATATTACTTTATAAACACAAGGGGTTAGTCTGTCTGTTTTAAATCAAGGCAGATTGCTAAAGGGTGCATTGTACCCTTTAATTCTCCTTGCTTTTTTACGCCCTTTTGCGCCTAAAAGCAAGCAAAAATAGAGTAATATTAAAATTTGGAGGCTATTTTTATGTTTGAAATTAGTAAAAAATTAACAGCTGTAATTTCCGCTGTTTTATGTATTTGTATAATTTTTTCACTTGCTGCATGCTCAGCAGATAAGGAAACTGTCAATAACAACAATGTCAATGACAATAATAAAAAATTAAGTGTTGTATGCACAATATTTCCTGAATACGACTGGGTAAAGCAGATACTCGGTGATAAGTCAGAAAACGCAGATATAACAATGCTGCTTGATAATGGTGTTGATCTACATAGTTATCAACCTTCCGCCGATGACATTATCAAAATTTCTAATTGCGATATGTTTATTTATGTCGGCGGCGAATCGGATGAGTGGGTTGAGGATGCTTTAAAGAATGCAGCAAATAAAGATATGGTTGTTATTAATCTGCTTGAAGCTCTCGGAGATTCTGTAAAAACAGAAGAAATGGTTGAGGGTATGCAGGAGGAAGACCATGAGCATCACGATGAAGAAGATGCAGACGAGGAAGTCCACGAGCATCACGATGAGGAAGTTGCAGAAGAGGATGCACACGACCACGAGCACGAAGAAGAAGCTGACGAGCATGTATGGCTGTCCCTTAGAAACGCTGAAACAATCTGCAAAATCATCTCCGAAAAGCTTGCAGAAATTGATCCTGAAAACAAGGATGCCTATGCAGCAAACGCAACGGCGTACATTGAAAAATTGTCAGCACTTGATAACGAGTACAAAAACACAGTTGAAAACGCAAAATATAAAACTGTTTTGTTCGGAGATCGTTTCCCGTTCCGTTATCTTGTCGATGATTACGGTCTTTCCTACTATGCTGCATTTGTCGGTTGCTCTGCTGAAACTGAAGCCAGCTTTGAAACAATCACATTCCTTGCAAATAAAGTTGATGAATTGCAGTTGCCGGCTGTTCTTACTATTGAGGGCACAGATCACAGCATAGCAAAAACAATTGTTGATAATACCAAGACAAAAAATCAGGAAATACTTTCACTTGATTCAATGCAGTCAACAACAAGTGAGGATGTTAAGAACGGTGTTTCGTATTTATCTATTATGCAGAGCAATCTGAGTGTTCTTGAAAAAGCATTAGGATAATTACAAGGCAATAAATAAAGGAGGCAGAAAAATGGCTTTATTGGAATGCAGAAATGTTAGTCTTGGTTATGATTCAAGGGTGATACTTGAAAATCTTAATTTTCAGGTCAACAGCGAAGACTATCTCTGTATAATCGGTGAAAACGGCTCAGGTAAAAGCACACTTGTAAAAACGATACTGGGTCTTAAATCACCGATAAAGGGTGAAATTAAATGGGGAGACGGAATAACTCAGAAAGATGTGGGCTATCTCCCACAGCAAACTGTAGTTCAAAAGGATTTTCCTGCCTCTGTAAGTGAAATTGTTTTATCAGGATGTCTTAGCAAATGTGGCTTTTCACCGTTTTATTCAAAGAAATGCAGGGCACTTGCTGAGAAAAATATGGAGCGTATGGGTATAACAGAGCTTTCAAAAAGATGCTACCGAGAATTGTCGGGAGGGCAGCAGCAGAGGGTTTTGCTTGCAAGAGCATTATGTGCTACCGAGAAAATACTTTTACTTGATGAGCCTGTATCAGGTCTTGACCCAAAGGTTACAGCTGAAATGTATGCTCTCATAAAGGAATTAAATAATCAGGGCATAACAATAATTATGATTTCTCACGATATTAACACTTCACTTAAATATGCAAATCAAATTTTATATATTGGTAGCAATATATTTTTCGGCTCTAAAGATGAATACCTGAAGAGTAGTAAAGAAAACATTTTTCATATTTCGGAAGGGGGTGCTGCAAAATGATTTCTGTTTTTGAAAAATTATCAATGTATTTTGAATATCCATTTGTGAAATATGCCTTGATTGCAGGAATTATGATTGCGCTATCCTCATCGCTATTAGGCGTTACACTTGTATTAAAACGGTTTTCATTTATAGGTGATGGTTTATCGCATGTGGCATTTGCTGCTATGGCAGTTGCCGCCGTTTTGAACTTTACTAACAATATGCTGTTCATTCTGCCGGTAACAATTTTGTGTGCAATTCTGCTTTTAATGGGAGGGCAAAACAGAAAAATAAAGGGCGACGCTGCTATCGCAATGATTTCGGTAGGCTCGCTTGCGGTAGGTTATCTTTTGATGAATTTGTTTTCAACATCTTCAAATGTATCAGGGGATGTCTGCTCAACGCTTTTCGGCTCAACATCTATACTTACTTTGAAAAAAGTTGATGTATGGCTATGTGTTGCACTTTCTGTAATTGTAGTTATTCTTTTTATCGTATTCTATAACAAAATATTTGCCGTTACCTTTGATGAAAATTTTGCCCGTGCAACAGGTCTGAAAGCAAATGTGTATAACCTGATAATTGCTGTAATCATAGCAGTAATTATTGTACTTGCAATGAATCTTGTAGGTTCTCTGCTCATTTCAGCATTGATAATTTTCCCTGCACTGTCATCTATGCGAGTATTCAAAAGTTTTAAATCCGTAACTATATGCTCTGCGATATTTTCTGTTATATGTTCGTTTGCAGGCATATTAATCTCAATTCTTGCAGGAACTCCTGTAGGTTCAACTATTGTTGCTGTTGATATCTTAGGCTTTGCTGTCTTTTCTGTGATAGGTGTAATAGGAGGAAGAAAGGCATGAAAATTAAATATATAATTACCATAATAATGTGTTTTACTATTTTGTTTGCTTTTGGCGGTTGTACAGATACTGATAATGAAGTGCAGTCAGATAGTACAACAAAAAATACAGGTAATGCAGTTTCAGCAGTTTTGCAGCCAACAGAATATACATTATATCAAAATATATTTATCAATGATCAGGGCGGTGATTACGATAATACTTCAGTTACAAAGAAAGGTACTTTTACTGCTATTTATGATGAATATAATTCTATGACTCGCTATTATGTCTGGGGATATAATGATCAGACAAGATGCTGTGACTGGCAGTGGGAGTTTGTCCCTGAAAACAAGGATAATTTACCTGCACCGGGCTCACTTGTTGAAATAAAAGGCACATTTAAGTCAGCTGAAAAAGCACTTGACGGCTATTGGATTGAAAATGCCTCTGTATCTGTTTTGCAGGAATACAGTAAAAGCGAATATGATATTGATTTAACAACTATGGGAGGCACTCTTGAAAGAGTACAGCTTGCAAACATTCAGAATTTCCCTGAAAAATTTGAAGGCAAAACAATTTGTGTATATGGCAGAATACAAACATTGTCATCAGTTCAGCATCCGTATTATGATAACTGTTTTTCACTTGAATTTGAATCAAAAGACAAAGCACCTGCAATCGGTACGGCAGTAATCATAAGCGGTACATATTCAAACAGCAAAGTTATAAATGCTGAGATTATTCAGGATTCACAATATAATCAGGTGTTAGTATGAAAAAGGTAAATGCTCTTATAATTTGTTTTATTGCTTTGCTTTCTTTTACAGCCTGTTCCCAGACTGAAAATAACAATGCAGGAATGTCAGAAAACAACAATCTGACAGCAACATCAAATTACATTGAACAGACAGAAGAAACAAAAAGCAATTCTGAAAATATCGACATTGACCTCACAAAACTATCAAGCACAATGATATATTCAGAGGTTTCAAATATGATGATTTATCCTGATGAGTACAAAGGCAAAAGAGTAAAAATGCGGGGAATGTTTAATCTTTATACGGATGAGGCAACAAATAAAAATTATTATGCCTGTGTAATTGCAGATGCTACTGCCTGTTGTCAGCAAGGCTTGGAATTTAAACCAAAGGACAAATACAAATATCCCGATGATTTCCCCGCACCTTATGAAGAAATAGAGGTTATAGGTGAATTTCAAACATATCAGGAGGGCGAACTCACATATTTTCATTTAG
>CAYUTE010000184.1:0-2547 GCA_964447545.1 uncultured Eubacteriales bacterium | reverse complement strand
CAAGGAGAGCAACCGGCTATTTTGTGGGAACCGCTTATGAAAGAAAACAATACTGTAATTAATTTTGCACACAGGACATTCAAGTGGGATAACGAATCGAAAAAGAAAAAGGCTGCGGTGCATTGTGTGATTATCGGATTTAGTGACTATAAAAATAATAAAGAAAAGAAAATTTTTAGCTCTAATGGCAATTCAAACATTGTACAAAATATAAATCCGTATTTAGTTGACGCTCCGAGCGTTATGATAGAACGGAGAAATTACCCAGTTTGTAAAGTACCAAATATAAGGCTTGGAAACTTTCCAAGAGATGGTGGGGCTTTGCTGCTTAGTAAAGAAGAAAGAGAAAACTTAATAAGTAATGATCCCATTGCTGAAAAATGGATAAGGCCTTTTATAGGATCAGATGAGCTTCTAAATCATACAAAAAGATGGTGCTTATGGCTTGTAGGAGCGAATCCGAGTGAACTCAGAAAATGTAAGGATGTAATGCAAAGAATAAATAAAGTAAGAACTTTTAGAATGCAAAGTACTAGGATAGAAACCCAAAAAATTGCTAATACTCCGACATTATTTTCAGAAATTAGACAACCAAGCTCATCCTATATTTTAATTCCTAATGTGTCCTCGGAAAAAAGGAAATATGTTCCGATGGATTATGTAACCCCCAATAACATATGCTATGCAAGTGCATCATTTATAGAGAATGCGAATTTATATCATTTTGGAGTTTTAGAATCAAGCGTACATATGGCATGGATGAGAGCGGTGGGCGGAAGATTAGAAATGCGATATAGATATTCTGGGACATTAGTTTACAATAATTTCATTTGGCCAAATACAACAGAAAAACAAAAAGAAGCAATAAAGAACGCTGCGCAAGCGGTGCTTGATGCAAGAAAACTTTTCCCGAATAGCACATTAGCCGACCTATATGATCCAAATACAATGCCGCCTGAGCTTGTTAAGGCTCACGAAAAACTTGATAAAGCAGTTAAATATGCGTATGGTAAAAAAGGATTTGACACTGAGGAAGAAATTGTAACAAGCCTTATGAAGATGTATAAAGAAATCGTCGATTTAGAAAAGATGAATAATAAAAAGATAGTTTAAAACTAAACCCGCTTTGCTATGGAAGTAAAGCGGTGTTTTTATAAAGAATGGAGAATAGATGATGAATGTATCGGATTGTTTTCTTAAAATCAGAGAAACTTTAGAAAAAATAATTGCAGATATGCCTTATGAAGAAATAGAAAAAATCAAAGAAAAATATAAAGAAACGGAGAATAAATAATGAATATAGATGTAAAATGCAAAGAAGTAAAAAATGAAATAGAAGCGAATACCAAAAGAAGTGAATGTATAAAGTTAAGAGTTAGTCCAATCACGAAAGGACGGCTTAAAAATACCGCTAATTTACTGAATATTTCCGCAAATGAACTTATTAATTATGTTTTAAACAAGGTATTAATTTAAATTGCAATTTATTTATGATATATTTGTTGGTTAAGGGGGATCAAAATTATGGTCGACCGAAAAAAAGAACAAGAGAGAGATGAACTGCATAGAGCTATTTGGAGAATTGCAGAAGAGTTGAGAGGCGCTGTTGATGGCTGGGATTTTAAAAGTTATGTACTTGGTACTATGTTTTATCGCTACATATCAGAAAATTTAACTAATTACATAAATAAGGGAGAAATCGAAGCTGAAAATAATGGATTTGATTTTTCTAAGATTTCTGATAAAGAAGCAGAACATATCAGAAACAGTATAATAGAAGAGAAAGGATTTTTTATTCTACCTAGTGAGTTGTTTTGTAATGTCTGTAAGAGAGCGGATAAAGATGAAAATCTCAACGAAACGCTTGAAAAAATATTTAATAATATAGAAAAATCCGCACTTTCACGTTCTTCGGAAAACGATTTTAAAGGTCTATTTGACGATTTTGATGTAAACAGTAATAAACTGGGTTCTATTGTTACAAGAAGAAACGAAAAACTAGTGAAACTATTAAAAGGTATTGCTGATATGGATTTAGGGGACGTAAAAAATCACAATATAGATACATTTGGCGACGCCTATGAATACTTAATGACCATGTATGCGTCTAATGCGGGGAAATCGGGAGGCGAGTTTTTTACTCCGGGGGAAGTCTCTGTTCTGCTGACTAAACTTGGAACAGTAGGCAAAACCGAAATCAACAAGGTATATGATCCATGTTGCGGAAGTGGATCGCTACTATTAAAAGCTGAAAAGATTCTCGGGAAAAAGCTATTCATAATGGATTTTTTGGGCAAGAAATCAACGTCACTACATATAACTTGTGCCGTATAAATATGTTTTTGCATGACATAGGGTTTGATAAATTTAACATAGCTTGTGAAGATACCTTAATAAATCCGCAGCACTGGGATGATGAACCATTTGAATTAATAGTTTCAAATCCACCGTATTCTATAAAATGGGCAGGAGACGCAAATCCCTTGCTGATTAATGACCTCCGTTTTTCACCTGCCGGAGTACTTGCCCCGAAAAGTAAAGCTGACA
>CAYUTE010000183.1:0-2070 GCA_964447545.1 uncultured Eubacteriales bacterium | reverse complement strand
TTTGATGTTTCAATCAACACGCTTCTCGGCTCACCGAGACAGCTTATTTGCCAATGCTGCGGTATGCCGCTTGAAGACTCTAACATCAGTAAGGAGACAGACGGCTTTTTCAACGAAGAATACTGCAAATGGTGTTATGCTGACGGCGAGTATATGTATCATAATATGGATGATTTAATTGAGGTCTGCGTGAACAATATGGCAAGCGAGCATTTTTCTTCAGAACAGGCTCGTGCATATATGAAGGACATGCTACCAAAACTCGATTATTGGAAACAGTATAAATACCTCAGCGGTGCAGAAAAGTTTGAAGAATTCAAGCAACAGCTCATCAGTGAATTTAATGATTTACATATTGAGGGAATGCCAAAGGTTGAAAAGCTCAATGCACTCGTGGGCGGATACATCAACCTTGAATACCGCCTTCCAAACGGCCAAACGGTGAAATTCCTCGACGATAACGCTACCTACCTCGGCAATCAGCTCGAATGTGAATTTGGTGGTAAACGGTGCTTTGGTATTGCCGCAAATATGGATTTTTTGCTCGTCTGTACCTATGAAGAAAACGGTGAAAATCCGGAGCTTTTAATCTATAAAAAAAGATAGTCAAGACCACCGGTAAACCGGTTACTCGCACAAGCCCCTAAAGGGACAAAGTATGACACCACATTACCACCATAGGCGGCCGCATGTGAGCGGCTGCCTTTTTTGCCTAACTCTACCCAGATTGTATAATTCCTATCGAACTTGAAATGTTATCCATATTGTGTTATTATAACTATAATTCTTACTGTTTAGATGAAAAATTGTGTATGCTGTGATTTAATTGCAAATCATCACTTAACTTAAATGAAACGGAGAAAAATAATGGAAGTTATATTTTTGATTTCAGGTTTAATTGCCTTTGCAATTTCCATATTCTTTGCATACAGAAACAGGTATAACGCTTCTAAATCAATTGCCAGTGTTACCTTGGGAATTCTTTTTGCTACCTTTATTATGGTGTTGCCCACCGAATGGATTCCGGAAGGAAAGGTTCTTGAAAGTCCCATATTGTATTCAACCCTTTCATCGCTGTTCTATAGTTTTGAAGCATTGGGTGGCAAACAGGATATCGCTCAGTTGGAAACCATTGCATTAAGCGGTATTCTAAAAACAATCTATATTTATGCTAATTATCTGATGTCTGCCTTGGCACCGATTTTGGCATCAGGCTTTGTTTTGTCGTTTATAGGAGATTTTGGTGAAAAGATAAGATATTTCTTTTCGTGGACGCCAAAGCATTACATTTTTTCTGAAATTAATGTAAACTCCGTAGAACTTGCGAAGGGAATAAAAAATACTTCTCACAGAAAAACACTGGTCTTTTGCAAAGGAAAAGACGCAGACAAAGATTTATTGGAAGAAGCAAAAAAACTTGGCGGTATCGTACTTCATAAATCTTGCAAAAACCTAAAGTTATTATTTAAGAATTATGAATTCTACTTTATTAACGAAAACGAAGACGAAAACATTGAATTGACCGAAGATATAATTTCCAAAAAAGAGAAACTAAAAAAGCACAACATTTTTGTTAACACTTTTGCTCAAAGTGGTACCAACATTCAAGTTATCGAATCTATGATTTCCAAAAAGCCTTGTGCCATTTTTGAAAATACGCATGAGGTGCTTATAAACAAAGCTATTGAAATAATTGACACGGCGCCCGATACTAAAATAGTGTTTTTTAATGTTTCTGAGGCAGATGATAAGTTTGCTTTTTTCAAAGAAAAATATTCCCATGTATTAGAAGAACACAATTTTGAAATTTATCCTTCGGATTGGAAAGTAACAAGACTTGATGATAAATTCAAAGCGTACAATATAACCCTTTACTACCCCCATGAAAAAATAAATGATAAAGATGAAACAGAAACCGTAGCCGTCCGACAAGACTTGGGATGTAATAATAAAAATCATCTTGTAACCACATGGCAGGATGAGCCTCTAAAAATACGTTTCGTAGATGAAATAGCTCTGTTTTGCAATAACCTAATTTTCAATCATCCTATATACGACCTTCCTAACGGC
>CAYUTE010000182.1:0-12855 GCA_964447545.1 uncultured Eubacteriales bacterium | reverse complement strand
ACAACATTAGTAACGGTGCAGCAATTAAAAGTGCCCATGCGCCATGTACAAATTTTGTAGTAAACACAACTATTGACCCAATAAACGTTACAAGTGCGCCAAATCCATTTATAAGCGACTTATACTGCCAACCTGGTGATTTGGATTTTATCCACTTAACAAACATTCCAAACTGAGAAATAGTAAATGAAACAAAAACTCCCACAGAATAAAACGGTATTAATCTATGTGTATCCGCATTAAAAACAACCAAAAGAAGTGAGCTAACTATGCAGATGAACATAATCCCATTTGAAAAACTAAGTTTTGTGCCTCTTTGAGAAAATTGTCTTGGCATATATCTATCTTTTGCCAACAAGGCTAACAATATAGGCAATCCGCTATACGACGTATTAGCAGCAAGAAGTAATATAAGCGACGTGGTAAATTGCAGTAAATAGAACATAACGCCGTTTCCAAAAACTGCTGTGGCCATTTGCGAAAGTACAGTTTTATCTGCAATAGGTACAACTTTTAAAACACTCGCTAAAATACTTGTTCCGCCAAAAATAAATATTATAATGCCACCAAGCATATAAAGAACATGTCTGGCATTTTTTTGACATGGCTCTTTAAAGCTCGGTATAGCGTTACTAACCGCTTCAACGCCCGTAAGAGCAGAGCATCCGGAAGAAAAAGCACATAAAAACAAGACTAATGTCATACTCTGAGCGGTATTTTGAGATAAACTTATAATTTGATCCGGACTATAAGAAACCGGAGCAAGCCCACCGGTAAAGAACTTAACAAAACCGGTGATTATAAGCGCAAACATTGAAAAAATAAACATATATGTAGGAATTCCGAATATTTTGGAGGATTCCCCTGTACCTCTCAAATTTATAAACGTTATAATAATAACGGAAACTAACGAAATTAATATACGATAAGGCTCTAATACCGGATAAACAGCCAGTATAGCTGCAGTAGAGGACGAAACACTAACTGCAACCGTCATAATATAATCTATTATAAGACACGTGGCAGCTAAAAGAGAAGTCTTGCTTCCAAAGTTCTCTTTAGAAACAACGTACGCTCCGCCACCATTTGGATAATGATTTATTATTTGTGAATATGAAAAAATAAGTATAAGCAAAAGCAAAACTATTGGCAAACTAACAAATCCAACATAGTTAACTGCCATTAGTCCCAGCGCCGGCACAAGTGCCATAAGAATTTCTTCAACTGCATAAGCAACCGATGATACAGCATCACTTGCCATTATTGGGAGCCCCCATAGTCTAGAAAGCTTTTCGTTTGAAAGCTGATCATCTTTAAGCGCCGAACCTAAAAAGAATTTCTTCCAGTTTTTAATTTTATCCATTTGAAATATCTCCAAGTACAATCTATTAAATTAAATCCTACTTTATACAATATTATCACAAATATCCCAAAATACAAATTTTTTTTCAAAAAACAATTGCGTCTGCAAACAATGCAAACGCAATTTTGAAACCAATTTTATAATTATATTGATTTGGAAATTAAGGATTTGTTAGCATCGCAACAATCTGTTGCAGCGGTTTTAATTAAAGATTTATATTTTTCAAGACTTTTAGAACGTTTTGAACTCTCTTCAGATAATTTACTAACAAGTGCATTTATTTCAGTTTTTACATCATTAATTTTATTGGAAATTCCTTTACTATTATCATTTGCTTTAATATATTGGTTATATGTTGCGCCACCTACAGAATATCTCTCTGCGGCCCAAGCTTTATGAGCTTTATCCAATTCGACAAAAGCTTCGTCTTGACTTTTCTCAAGTTCTTTAAGCTCTGATAAGCGTTCAGAAACACTTGTAAGAACAGTGTATATTTCTTCTTTTTGAGTGTCGCATTCCTCCTTATTACTATCAACATTTTTTTCGTTAATTTCAAATTTCTCTTCTGCAGTTACTTTGCTTTCGGATTTCTTAACACCAAAAGCCTTTGTTGATGGTGCAGCTAAAATTGCGAGAAATAAGATTGCAGAACTAATTTTTAAACCTTTTTTCGCTAAATTCATAAATATTAAGTCCTTTCAAACTTTTATTTTGTGACCAATTATATCACTTAGTCATATTATTTGCAATAAAATATTTCAAACAAATTTAATTTTTTACTTATATATTTCATCCCTCAACCTTAATATATCATTTCTAACTTCTTGAGTCTTTTTATGATTAATTTTAAAAGAACCATCGTCAGCAGGTTCAACTATATCTCCCTCTTTTATATTCTTAGGGAATTGTGAGATTTTGAATACGCTTTCATTACCGCTTTCGTCTTCACAAACAACTAAATCCTCTTCTATCCTATCTACCGAAAAATAACTCATGCTCTCCCCCTAAACTCTGTTGTTACATTTATATTTTTACCATCGGTAAACACAACAATATTTCCAAATTTATCTGTTCTATAAACGTTTTCCCCGCAAAACTCTCTCAGCCTTTTTAAAACTTGTTGCTTAGGCAAGTTACTAGAATCTTTCATAACCGAAATTATAGCGTATTTAGGATTTACCTCATTTAAAAAATCAACACCGGAAGATGTAATACTGCCGTGATGAGCAACTTTTAAAACGTCGGCTTTTATATTTTGACCGCTGTTTATTATTCCTCTTTCTTCAGATTTTTCGGCATCGCCCGTAAACAAAAAGCTAACGTCTTTATACGATATTTTTGCCACAATAGAATTATTATTTAAATTATCACTTTGCGATATCGGCCCTAAAATTTCTACACGCATGTCTCCAACATTAAATGTTTCGCCGGCCTTAGCGAATCTTGCTTTGGCAGATGATTTTTGTAGAGATTTAAGCATATTTAGATAAGTTGCAGTTGTTGGTACAGCTTTATCCGGAATTTCAGGTTCCATAAAAGTTCCTACCTTAAACGAATTTAAAACTTTATCCATCTGACCGATGTGATCTCTATGCGGATGGCTTACAATCACTAAGTCAAGATGAGTTACTCCTTGGCGACTTAAATAATTAACAACAGTATCCTCCGGTTCTTTATCGGCGGCGTCTATAAGAATATTATTTTGTCCACATTGTATATATGCGCAATCTGCTTTCCCTACATTCAAGAAATGAACCTGCATACCCTCGTAATCAGGCTCTACAACGCTTCTCGATATCCCGGATTTACTAAATAATTCAGCAACTTTTCTATGACAATGACTACACTTAGTCAGCCCAAGAGCAACTAAAGAGACGACAAGTATACAACCCGCTATGATTGCTGATTTTTTCAAAAACTTCAACCTCCCAAATATAACCCCCTAAAAATAATTTTAATCGGAATTAATCGGCTTTGTTTATGTTCATCTCTAAAAATTGCTGATAGTTTATTAATACCTGACGTGGCTTTGAACCTTCGTGCGGTCCTACTATCCCCATCTGTTCCATCTCATCTACTAGCCTTCCGGCTCTAGCGTAACCTACACGCAAACGTCTTTGCAGAAGTGACGTTGAAGCTTGTCCTGCTTCTATAACACATTTTATAGCTTCACTCATCATAGGGTCAGTAGAACCTTCAGATTGTGAATCTCTACCGGCTGAACTATCCGGGATTGCACCTTTTTCTATTTCCTCGGCTATTTTATCGTCATAGTTACTTCCATGCGACTGTTTAATAAATTCAACAACACGTTCAATCTCTTTATCTGTAACATAGCAACCTTGAACTCGAATAGGCTTTTGAACTCCAACAGGTGCAAAAAGCATATCTCCACGGCCTAAAAGTTTCTCGGCACCGCTCATATCAAGAATTGTACGAGAGTCGATTTGAGAAGAAACCGCAAGCGCTATACGACTTGGTATATTAGCTTTAATGATACCTGTAATAACATCTACAGACGGGCGTTGCGTTGCAATTACCAAATGCATTCCTGCCGCACGTGCCATTTGAGCAAGTCTACATATATAATCTTCAACCTCATTTGGCGCCGCCATCATTAAGTCTGAAAGCTCGTCTATAATTATAACAATCTGGGGCATTTTTTCTCGGACTTCTCCGCTTTCGTCCTTGATATCAGGATTTTCTTCTATCATTTTATTATAAGATTCAAGATCTCTTACGCCGGTTTCGGCAAACTTTTTATAGCGTACTAACATTTCATTTACGGCCCAATTTAATGCACCTGCAGCCTTGCGTGGGTCTGTTACAACCGGAACAAGCAAATTAGGAATACCGTTATAAACACCAAGTTCTACAACTTTTGGGTCAATCATAAGCATTTTAACTTCATTTGGGCTGGCGTTATACAAAATACTTATAATAAATGAATTTATACAAACAGATTTACCGGAACCGGTAGAGCCGGCAATCAACAAGTGTGGCATTTTAGCTAAATCCGCTGTCATTATATTACCAGAAATATCTCGCCCTAGCACAACTGTTAATTTACTTTTGGCGTGTTTAAATTCACTTGAAGCAATAAGCTCTTTCATGCCAACCATACTTACAACTTTGTTTGGGATTTCAATTCCAACCGCAGCCTTACCGGGAATAGGTGCTTCTATTCTAACGCCTGATGCGGCAAGATTTAATGCTATATCGTCTGCAAGAGTAGTAATTTTACTAATTTTTACTCCCGCGGCAGGTTGAAGTTCATAACGAGTTACTGCGGGGCCACGACTTATATCTATAATCTTAGTATTAACATTAAAGCTTTTTAGAGTATCAACAAGCATTTTTCCATTATTATTTAGCTCTTGCGTAATATCGCCGCTATCAGGAGATTTTGTGTCACGGAGTAAATCTACTGAAGGAAATTTATAATCTGCAATATCTGAGTTTTTGGTCTGCGGAGCTTCAAAACCATTCCTACCATCTTTAGAATTGGCTTTTTCCGTTTTTTCGTCTGAAGATTCTTCACTCTGGCATTTAAACCTTGCTAAAAACTTTTGAGTGACTTTAGAAATATCTTCCGCATCTGAAACCTGTTTTTCATCTTCTTTCAACTCAGGCTCATCTTTAAATTTGCGCTTAGGGCCTATATCTATGTCTATGCTATCGCTACCAGCAGACAGTTGACTTTTTTGAATACGTCTGTTTTCCGCCTTGCTTTTTATTACTTTAACCGGTTTAGATACAGCTCCAAAAAACTGAACCAATGTTGTACTAGTAAGAATCATAAGACACACAAACATACATAAAACGCTCGTAATTCTTGCACCTACAATGCCAAAAGCCCAAACAAAAATTGTGCCTACAAATGCTCCTAAAAGTCCAGAACTTCCATTTAGAAGTCCTTGCTTATATTGATTAATTATATATTCAAAAATATTAGAATTAATCTGTCCGTGAACAGCTTTTGAAAAAACATAAAAAATCGAGCATGAAATCATTATTGTGATAACTGAAAGACAAATCTTTGATTTGAATTTTCCGCATGACTTTCCGGTAGCTTCCAAAGCAGAAACGCAACCTAAAAGAACAGGCCATAAAATTGAACATACTCCAAAAAGGCCAAATATAAAATTATGCATATAAAGCCACAAGTTCTCGCCGGGGATTATTACTAAACAAAAAATAAATACAGCCACGGCAAAAATAACAACCGGCAACCACGGCTGTGGCGTCGATGTTTTACGATTAATTTTGTTTCCTGATTTTTTATATACTTTTTTTGCCAATTTAAAATTCCTCCGTTTAATCGCTAAATTGCGCTACCCGTAAAAACATTAAACCCTTTAATTTTCTCAACTATGTCTATAATAACACAAACCGAGCCAACTATTAAAGTATACACAACAAATATTGACATCTTATCTGTTTTAAGAAGCCATTTAAATATTTTTATTGCTAAAAATCCAACTACAGCTGAAGTAACCATACCTATTATTACAGGAGCCAAATTTTCAGACCCTATACCACCGTTTTCTGCTGCCTCTTTAAATTCAAGCAAAGCTGCTGCCATTACTGATGGTATACCTAAAATAAATGAATAATCAAGTGCTGTTTGCTTGTTAATCCCCCTAAGCAATCCAGTAGATAAAGTAGAACCCGAGCGGGAAAATCCCGGGAAAATTGCTGCTATAAGTTGCGTTACACCTATGTAAACCGAATCCATTATGCTAAGCTGTTTCTTACCATCAAAATGCTCAGATATATCGCTTTCGGCTCTCTTTACAACACTCATTTTATAGGAATTACGCTTGTTTATTCCCATTTTAAGCATAACTGATGTGGCTATTAACGCAATCCCTACCATAAACAGACTTCCGCATTCAGCAAGTTGCTGCGCTATACCTTTAACATTTGTACCACTAAACGGAACCGGTACAAACATCAATCCAAGGGGTAAAAGACCAACAAAAAGTGCTATTACCATATTTTGCTCACATGTAAGCTCATTAAATTTAAATTCTTTTTTAAATATCATTCTTATTAATTCAAAAAATGCTAGTATAAGTTTCCAAATAGTTTTATAATAAACCGCCAATACCGCCATTAGAGTTCCTATATGAAGCATAACGTCAAAAAATAAGTTGTTTTCTGAAACTCCAAGGATATGTTGAGAAATAAGTAAATGTCCACTACTAGAAACCGGCAAAAATTCCGTTAATCCCTGCACGATTCCTTGAATGGCAGCATCAAAATAAGTCATAAATTTACGCACCTCATAAAATTAATTAACTAAAAAGTTTTCACTCTGCAATTAATTATATCAAACAAGTGCGCAAATTTATACTATTAAATCAATTTTAATTTCTTAAATCTCAAAAGACAGTGCAAATATCTACTTTTTAAGCCTCTTTTTGGAACGAACTATAGAATATAGTTTATTTATAGCGTCAGAAACTCCTCCTATTTTATATATAAGTTTTTCGCTAACAGCACGCTTCCCATCTAAAACCGAACCTATATCCATCGCTAATTCCTGAGTATTCATACACAAATCGTAAAAACGCTTTTTAGAAATTTTAGAGTGCTGAGCAACAAAATCCGCTATTCTTTCTTGCATTTTTTGAAAATATTCAAAAGATTGCGAAACGCCTACAACAGTCCCCTCCGTCCTAACGGGGTGAATCGTCATGGTAGCAGAAGGCGCTATAAATGAATAGTCCGAGCAAACCGCCAATGGTACACCTATCGAATGACCTCCACCTATAACCAACGACACACTCGGTTTACTCATTCCTGCTATAAGCTCTGCTATTGCCAAACCCGCCTCTATATCGCCTCCAACGGTATTTAAAATGAGCAGTATACCGGAAACAGTCGGGTCTTCTTCTATAGCCACTAACTCAGGAATAACGTTTTCATATTTTGTAGTCTTGGTTTCTTCAGGAAGACGTGTGTGCCCCTCTATTTGCCCTATGATTGTAAGACAATATATTTTCTGATTATTATAGGAAGTTACCACCGAACCAATATTTTGAATACGCTCATATTGCTCCTTACTACCTGTATTATTAGCAATATTTTTAGATTTCTTTTGCTCGAATTTGTTACTTTCTTTAGTTTTTGATTTTTCTGTATTTTTTTTAACCATCATAAACACCTCTATTTTGGTATTTACAAACATTTATCAAAAATACATATGATTAAAATAATTTTTATTAATTACAAAAAACAACATTACTCAAAAAATAAAAAGCATCTAGCGTTTTACAATTTGTAAAAAAACTAGATGCTTATATTTTAATAATAACTAGCTAAAATTAGCGACTTTTAGAAACACGAACAAGGCGAGCTTTACGTCTTGCAGCAGCGTTTTTATGAATTATGCCTTTTGAAACCGCTTGGTCAAGCTTTTTGATTGCTGCCTTAACAGCTGCATCTCCGTCTTCTGGCTTAGCATTTAAAGCCGATTTAACAACGGTTCTAAGCGATGACATGTAAGACTTATTTCTAGCTGTTCTAGTAGAAATAACACGAACTCTTTTCTTAGCTGACTTTATATTTGGCATTTGAATTTTCCTCCTTTTAATATATTATTTATTATACTATTATCCTCTATCACCAACAAAAAACAATGCAAGTCCGCCGGAGCCAACGTGCGCCCCTATTATTGGAGTTATTTCACCGATAATTACTTTTATGCCCTTTCGAGCTTTTTTAATCTTCTGTGATAACTCCTCAGCATCTCCTAAACAATCCGAATGACTTATAAATACAACGTCATTCCCAACAGAGTCGGCCTTTTCCGCAAATTTTGACGCAAGAAAATCTATGGCTTTTTTACGCCCACGAACTTTTTGAACAATACGCAATTTTCCACCGGAATCGACATCCATAACCGGTTTAACATTAAAAGCCGACCCTACTATTGCAGCGGTTTTACTCAATCTACCACCACGATGCAAATGATATAAATCATCTACAGTAAACCAATGACAAATTTTAAACTTATTCTTCTCTATCCAGTTAACACACTCATCAATAGTAAATCCTTTTTCAATATTCAAAAAAAGATTATAAATCAACATACCCTGGCCAAGCGAAGCACAAGCCGAGTCTATAACCTTTACCTCAAGTTCAGGATACTCGCCCATAAGCAACTTAGCTGCAGAGCAAGCAGAGTTGTAAGTGCCGCTAAATTTAGACGACACACACACGTAAATAACGTTTTTCCCACTTTTTAAAAACGGTTCAAAAAAATCTATGTACTGTTGAGGGTTAATCTGCGTTGTTGTGGGTAGCTTTCTTTGGTCTCTCATAAGACTATAAAAATCTTTATAAGACATATCCCCGGTTTTATACGATTTACCATCAATATCGAATTCCATTGGAATTACGTGTATATCAAATTTACCCAAAATCTCCGGGGGTAAATCCGCATTGGCATCTGTAATTATTACATAATCATTCATAGATTCACGGCAACTACACGATTAAAAACCGGTTGCCTTCCTCCTAATCGTTAGCAACAAATAAAAGTGTACAAATCTTGAAACAAATATTCCAAATTATCTCTTTGAGAATTGCGGAGCTTTTCTTGCTTTCTTAAGACCGTATTTTTTACGTTCTTTCATTCTTGGGTCACGAGTTAAAAATCCGGATTTCTTAAGTGCCGGTCTATATTTTTCGGCGTCTGCTTTAAGTAGGGCTCTTGAAATACCATGACGTATTGCTCCTGCTTGACCAGCTATTCCGCCGCCGTTAACGTTACAAATAATATCAAATTTGTTGACATTTTCAGTAAGTTCCAAAGGTTGTTTAACTATAACTTTTAATGTTTCAAGACCAAAATATTCATCTATATCACGGCCGTTTATTGTTATAGTTCCGTTACCTTCATAAACTCTTACTCTTGCAACAGAGCTTTTTCTTCTTCCGGTTCCGTAAAAGAAAGGTTTCTTATCGTACATTATTTATTCCCCTCCAAACCGTTTAGTAATTCAGGTTTTTGTGCCTCATGATTATGTGCTTCCCCTGCAAATAAGCGAAGTCTTGTAATTTGATTGCGTCCAAGTGTATTATCTTGAAGCATACCTTTAACTGCTAAATGCATAGCTTTTTCCGGATTTTCTTTCATCAAAGTATCATATCTAACACTCTTTAGATGGCCAATATAACCTGTGTGATGATAATGATATTTTTCAGTAAGTTTTTTACCTGTAAGCACTGCTTTTGCACAGTTAATAATAATTACGTGATCACCACAGTCAACATGAGGTGCAAAAATCGGTTTGTGTTTACCACGAAGTAAATCCGCAGCTTTTACCGCAGTTCTGCCCAAAGGTTTTCCTGCTGCATCAAGTATGTACCACTTGCGCTCTACAGAGCCTTTTTTTGGCATATATGTAGACATTTAGTCTCCTCCTTAAAATATTAAAAAATCAAGCTTTATTATGATATCATGATTCTTGTCTGACTGTCAATATCGAATTTTATTTTAAAAAGCAATATCTTTCAAATGCTCTATTATTTATATTATTTTCTCTTTTTATCTCATTTTTGGATTTTATTTTTTCATTTACCGCCTAACGCTCTTTAAATTGATTACCTTTTGATATATAATAAACATATCAATTAAATGAAGTATCTAAGGAGAGAGTTTTTATGTCAAAAGACAAAAAACAAGTTGAAGAAATAACGTCAATGGACGAGGATTTTGTCAAGTGGTATACAGATATAGTAAAAAAAGCCGAGCTTATGGACTATTCGAGCGTTAAAGGCTGTATGGTTATTGAGCCTTATGGTTATGCTATATGGGAAAATATGGTTTCAATTCTAGATAAAAAGTTTAAAGAACTTGGTCATCAGAATGTATCAATGCCTATGTTTATCCCTGAGAGTTTACTCCAAAAAGAAAAAGATCATATAGAAGGATTTGCACCAGAAGTCGCATGGGTAACTCAAGGAGGAGAAGAAAAATTACAAGAACGCCTTTGCGTTAGACCGACTTCAGAAACTTTATTTTGTGAACACTACGCTAAAGTTGTACATTCGTGGAGAGATTTGCCAAAACTTTACAATCAATGGTGCAGCGTAGTTCGTTGGGAAAAAACTACTCGGCCATTCTTGCGTTCTGTTGAATTCCAATGGCAAGAAGGTCATACGATTCACGAAACACCTGAAGAAGCAAAAGCCGAAACCACAAAAATGCTAGAAGTTTACTACAATTTTTTCAAAGATTATTTAGCAATACCGGCAATAAAAGGGCAAAAAACAGAAAGCGAAAAATTCTCCGGCGCTGAATCCACATATACAATAGAAGCTTTAATGCACGACGGCAAAGCTTTACAATCTGCAACAAGTCACTATTTTGGAGATCACTTTGCAAAAGCTTTTGGAATCGAATTCCAAAACCGTGAAAATAAACCCGAAACACCATATCAAACATCTTGGGGCTGCACAACTCGAATGATTGGCGCAGTTATTATGGCTCACGGCGATGACAGAGGTCTGGTTTTACCGCCAAAAATCGCTCCTATTCAGGTTGTTATAGTGCCTATCGCCATGAAAAAAGAGGGCGTACTTGAAAAAGCTAGAGAAATACAAGAAAAATTGAGTAACATTTGCAGAGTTAAAATTGATGACTCTGAAAAATCACCCGGATGGAAATTCTCTGAGTACGAGATGCGCGGCGTACCGTTAAGACTCGAAATCGGACCGAAAGATATAGAAAAAAACCAATGCGTTATTGTAAAACGTAGTAATCTTGAAAAAGTATTTGTAAATCTGGATAATCTTGGAATTGAAATTCCTAAACTTCTGCAAGCAGTACATGACGAGATGTATGAAAATGCACTCAGCAGACGTGAAAAAATGACTCATGAAGCTCACGATTTTGAAGAGTTTAAAAACATTGCTAAAAATGAACCCGGATTTATAAAAACAATGTGGTGCGGGAATGAGGACTGCGAAGAAACTATTAAAAATCAAACCGCTTTTACCTCAAGATGCATAAAAGACGAGGAAGGAAAAATAGGTGATAAATGTGCCGTCTGCGGCAAACCCGCCAAACATTTGGTATACTGGGCCAAAGCATATTAATATCAAAAATCAGTAAAGGAGAAAGCAAAATGTCCGATAGAAAACTTTTTAATAAATTAGTAAGGGACAAAATACCCGAACTACTACAAAAAGCAGGAGCAGAACCCGATTTTAGAGTCTTAAACCAAGAAGAATACAAATTGGAGCTAAACAAAAAATTAAAAGAAGAATGCCAGGAAGTAATAGAAGCACCGGACAAAATCAGCTTGACCGAAGAACTAGCAGATTTAACAGAAGTAATATTAAGTTTGGCAAAAAATTCAAACATCACTCTTGAAGAAATAGAAAAAACAAGAATTAAAAAGAAAGAAAATCGCGGTGGATTTGACGCAAAATTATTCCTTGAAAGCACAGAAGTAGTAAAAATATAAATCGGAGGAAAAACATTGAATAACAACAAACTTAAAACCACAATGGACGGAAATACCGCTGCTGCACACGCAGCTTATGCTTTTTCAGAAGTGGCTGCAATATACCCTATCACGCCGTCATCTGTAATGGCTGACGTTGCCGATAAATATTCAGTATCCGGCAAGAAAAACGTGTTCGGAACAGAAGTGCAGGTAACCGAAATGCAGTCCGAAGCTGGTGCCGCAGGTGCGATTCACGGCGCTTTGGCCGCGGGTGCTTTAGCAACAACTTTTACATCATCTCAGGGTCTTTTACTGATGATACCAAATATGTATAAAATAGCAGGCGAACTTCTTCCAAACGTTATTCACGTGGCAGCAAGGACGGTAGCAGCGCATGCGCTTTCTATATTTGGAGACCATTCGGATATATATGCTTGTAGACAAACAGGCTACGCAATGATTTCTTCAAACAATCCTCAAGAGGCATTCCACATGGCCTGCATTGCACATCTATGCGCTATCAAAAGCCACGTCCCGTTTATGCATTTCTTTGATGGGTTTAGAACTTCACACGAAATTCAAAAAATCGATCTTCTGGACTACGAATATCTGGGAGAGCTGATAGACAAGAATGAACTTAAAAAATTCAAAAACGGAGCTTTAAATCCGGAAACCCCATCTATGCGTGGAACAGCTCAAAATGATGATGTGTATTTCCAAAACAGAGAAGCTTGTAATCAATATTATGATAAGGTTCCGGATATAGTTTCAAGCTATATGAATAAGATTAATGAAAAAGCGGGAACCAATTACAAACCTTTTGAATATTATGGCTCAGAAAACGCAGAAAAAGTTATTATTGCAATGGGGTCCGTATGCGAAACAATTGAAGAAACAATAGATTATATGATTTCAAGAGGAGAAAAAGTAGGATTGATAAAAGTAAGGCTTTATCGCCCATTCTCCGCAAAACATCTAATTGAAATTATGCCTAAAACTGTTAATAGCATATCGGTTCTAGATCGC
>CAYUTE010000181.1:0-4923 GCA_964447545.1 uncultured Eubacteriales bacterium | reverse complement strand
TTAATTATAATGAAAAATCAAAAAATTATAAAAAATCCAAAGAATTAGTTGAAGAATGTAAAAAAGTCTATGAGCATTATGTGAAATCTTATGATTATAGTAGTGCTGAGGAGCTAAACGAGTATTTAAGTTCCATTGGTGCTGAAAATTCCGGCTCTGACGAGGAAGAGAAAAAAACCTCTATTATTGGTGTAATGTTATTTATTTATACTATCACCTCTGCCATAATGATGGGAGCTATAAGCGCAGCTCCTCAGGCGGTAGAAACTGTTGCGGGTGAAAAAGAGCGTGGACCTCTTGAACCATTACTTTCAACAAGCGTTAAGAGGATGTCTATAGTTATTGGTAAATTGTTGTCTGTTTTTGCTATGGGTATGGCTGCAGCTCTGTTTGTTGCGATAGGTAGTTGTACCGCTTATATATTTTTTGGTATTCAGTTTCCTCAAATTAGCGCATTAGGAATACTTTCTATGATTTTAATGGCAATTCTAACCATTTTAATGGTTTCTTGTATTGATATGTCACTTAGTGTTTTTGCAAAATCTATCAAAGAAGCTCAAACTTATGGTGTTGTTACTATTATTCCATCAATGATTCCTTTTTATTTTTTGATGTTTAATATTGGTAATATTATTCAAAATAGTCCTACGAACTTTGGAATAAAGGAACTTAGCATACCGTTTTATAACATTGGCTGTGTAATGTTGGAATCTGTTTCGGGGAATTTAAATATGTCGCATATGGCCATAGTTATTGGTTGGGTGCTTGTATATTTATTAATCTCCTTGTTTGTTATGGATCGTCTTTTCAAAAAAGAAAGTGTAATTTTTAAAGTTTAAATTTGATATTAACGTGCGTTTTTAAAACGTACGTTTTTTTATTTTAATAATTGTTAGATATATTCATTTATAAGTAGTATAATGAATAAAATGAATACCACAGGTGATTTTTGAAGGACGTGATTTATATAAAAGATAGTTTTTTTAGAACAAAAATTTTAATTGGAGAAGAAAAATTTGAAAAATTAAAAAACTCCCACGTGTCAATTTTCGGTTTAGGAGGAGTGGGGTCCTATGCCGCAGAGGCTATAGCACGCAGCGGAGTTCAAAATATAGATTTGTTTGATTTTGATGTTGTTGACGTAACAAATATAAATCGACAATTAATCGCAACCCATGAAACAGTTGGAAAATTTAAAGTCGACGTTATGAAAGAACGAATTTTAAAAATCAATGAAGAAGCCGACGTTATGGTCCATAAAATATTTTTTAATGATTCTGTTTTGCAAGATATTGATTTTTCAAAATATGACTACATAATTGACGCTATAGATACGATTTCTTCAAAGATTTTGCTTATATCAGAGGCAAAAAAACAAGGTGTAAAGATTATAAGTTGTATGGGTACGGGTAATAAGTTAAACCCTGTGTTATTCGAAGTCAGCGATATATATAAAACCAGTATTTGTCCGCTTGCTAGGGTTATGCGCAGGGAGCTGAAAAAAAGAAATATAAATTCACTTAAAGTGGTTTACTCTAAAGAAAAACCCGTTTATACTCCGGATAGCACTCAGACGGAAAATTCTAAAAGAGTAAATGCGAGTATTTCTTTTGTTCCGCCCGTGGCAGGCATGATTTTGGCCAGTGAAGTTGTAAATGATATTATCGGCGACAGTAACGAAGGGGTGCAGTAGTTGAGTTTTAAATTATGGAGTATTCCGAGACATAACAAAAAAGTCAAAGAGATAGCTGATAAATTGGCGATTCCCGAGATTGTGGCACAAGTGCTTTTTTCTCGAGGATTTTCTGATTTAGATGAGATTAAAAAATTTATAGGTCTTCAAAAAGAAACATATTTGGCGCCTATGGATTGGGTTGGCATGAAGAAATTTGTTGATATGCTTAAATCTGCGATTGACAGCTGTAAAAAGATTTGTATATACGGGGATTATGATGCAGATGGCGTTACATCATCTGCCTTGGTTTATACATATTTGAAGTCTTGCGGTGCAGATGTAATTTATTATATTCCTGAGCGTGATAAAGACGGTTATGGACTGAATAATAAAGCAATAGATTTTTTGAAATCTGAAAATGTAGATGTCATTCTTACTGTGGATAACGGTATTTCGGCTTATAATGAGGTTGAATATGCGAATAGTTTAGGAATTAAAGTTTTAATTTCAGACCATCATAAATTGCCATCAAAACTGCCCAATGCAGACGCAATTATAAATCCTCATTTGAATGGCGACTCTAGTAAAATCAACTTTGCTGGAGTTGGAGTTGCATTTGAGTTAATACGTGCAATGGAAAGCGATAATCCGGGTTTTGATTTTGAACAATATTTGGATTTGGTTGCTGTGGGCACCATTGGGGATTCTATTGAGCTGTTTGGAGAAACACGTGATATTGTTAAAGCTGGTCTTAAAAAGATTTCTGATTCTCCTAGGTCCGGTATTAAAGAAATTTTGAAGCGGTCGAAAATAAAAACAAGTGAGATCGACTCTATGTCTATAGCTTTCGGAATAGTTCCGCGTATTAACGCCAGCGGAAGAATGGGCGATGCTGCATCGGCAATGAAGCTTTTGATAAGCGAAAGCGATGTAAGAGCTAAAGTGATATCTCAGAGTATGGAATCTTTAAATATTTTAAGAAAGAGTATAGAAAAAGAAATCGTTGATGAAATAGAAACATTTTTAATAAAAGATAAAATTGCAAAATATCAAAAGGTTATAGTAGCGGTAGGAGAAAATTGGTATCACGGTGTTTTAGGTATAGCAGCGGCCAAAATCTCAGAAAAGTATGGCAAGCCTTGCATACTTATTACTATTGAGGGCGATAATGCACGAGGGTCGTGCAGAAGCACAGAAGGCTTTTCAATATATGAATTATTAAACTATTGTAAAGGGTCGCTCGAAAAATTTGGTGGGCATAATATGGCTGCCGGTTTTAATATGAAAACCGAGAAAATTGAAGAATTCAAACTTTCGGTAATAGATTTTTGCAGTAAACACGATGTTCCGCCTCTTACTCTTAAAATAGATGCATGCCTTAAGCCCTCAGAGATTTCATTTGATATTTTTGAAAGTCTAGATTGTTTAAAACCTTTTGGAAGCGGTAACCCGGAACCGACATTTGGTATTATAAATATGGAAATTACAGAAGTAAAATCTATTGGGAATGGAAATCATACTAAGATTTTTTTGAAAAAATCCGGGAAGAAAATAGAAGCGTTGTGGTTTGGCAAAAAAAGTTGTGATTTCTTATATAGTCCGGGTGAAAAAGTGGACATTGCGGTTAATCTAATACCAAATGAATATATGGGTCAAAAAAGTGTAACTCTTAAAATCTTGGATGTTAGACGAACCGGATATGATTTTAAAAATGCAATAATGCAAAGAAATATTTATGAAAATTTTAAGCTTTACCCTGAATCTATTGGGTCTGATTTAAAATTTATCGATGTTAATAGAGAAGATGTTGCGAAAATATACAGATTTTTAAGAAAAAATCAGAACATTGGAATAAGACCTGATGTTATTAGTGAAAAAGTGTTTCTAAATGATGATTATATTGCTAGAATATATATTATTATAGATGTATTAGATGAATTGAACTTGATAGATGTTATTCGTAGGGGGTCAAATGAGTATAGTATAACTTTAAATCAAGTGAGTTCTAAAGTGGATTTGAAAAATTCTAAAATTTTAAAATCTATACTTTTGATGAAGGAGGGATAGAAATTGGCTGAAACCGAAACTTATCATAGTTATGAAGAACTGCTCGAGCTTATGCACCAAAGTGCAGAAATATATGATTTTGAAATAATAGATAAAGCATATAATTTTGCCAAAGAAGCTCATAAGGGTCAAAAAAGAAAATCTGGCGTTGACTACATTCTACATCCTGTTTCTGTAGCCTATATACTCGTCGATTTGGGTATGGATACATCGTGTATAGTTGCGGCTCTTTTGCATGATGTGGTCGAAGATACCAAGGTGACCAGAAAAAAAATAAAAGAAATGTTTGGAAGCGAGATTGCTCGACTTGTTGATGGAGCAACTAAACTAAAACAAATATCTTTAGCTACCCGAGAGGAACAACAGGCTGAAAACGTAAGTAAAATGCTTTTGGCCATGCTCCAAGACATTAGAGTAATAATGATAAAGCTTGCCGATCGTTTGAATAATATGCGTACTATTGAATGTATGCCTGAAAAGAGTAGAATAGAAAAATCTTTGCAAAATATGGAGGTATATGCTCCTATCGCTCATAGATTGGGTATTAGAACCATTAAAGACGAGCTTGAAAACATATCGCTTTCGTACCTAGACCCAATAGGATATAAAGAGGCTTCTACAGCACTTTCTCTTTGTACCGAGGATGCCGAAAAATTCATAAAAGAAATAAAAGAAAAGCTTTATCAAAGGATTAGCCCCACTATACCTAATGTTTACGTTGAGGGAAGAATAAAAAGCATTAATGAAATATATAAAAAGATATTTATTAAAGGAAGATCTATTGAGCAAATTTATGATGTATATGCGGTTAGAGTTATAGTTGACGATGTTAAAGACTGCTACAATGTTTTTGGCATTGTGCACGATATGTTTCAACCCATACCTAAAAGATTTAAAGATTATATTTCAACACCTAAACGTAATATGTATCAATCACTTCATACAACTGTTTTGAGTACAGAAGGAATACCTTTTGAAATACAAATTCGTACTTGGGATATGCACCGTACAGCTGAGTACGGAATAACTGCGCATTGGAAGTACAAATTAGGCAACGCCCCAACAGACGACAAACTTTCTGGAACACTTTCTTGGATAAGAAAACTTATTGATGATTATAAAAATTCAAACGATATGGCCGATGTTATAGGAAATATAAAATCTGATCTAGTTCCAAAAGA
>CAYUTE010000180.1:0-4006 GCA_964447545.1 uncultured Eubacteriales bacterium | reverse complement strand
TGTTACAGAATCCTTAAAGAGCGGAGAAAAAGTTCAACTTATTGGGTTCGGAGTTTTCGAAGTACATCAACGTAAAGCTCGCACCGGTCGTGATCCAAGAACCGGAAAAGAGATTAGAATTGCAGCATCTAAAGCACCGGTATTTAAAGCTGGAAAATCTCTTAAAGATTCCGTTAATAGATAAGCTTTCAAGTACATGAATTGTATTTGATAAAAATTTTAAAAGGTATTCTTTAGAAAATATAGGATACCTTTTATTTTTTTATCTATTTAAAAAATGAAAAAATAAAAATCACTCTAAATTTTTGCCTTAATAGCAAATTTGTTGAGTGATTTTATATTATATAAACGTACCAGATTTTGATTTTAGCTTGCAGATTTTAATTGAAGACGTAATCTGTCGCTTATCATAGCTATGAATTCAGAGTTTGTAGGCTTGCCTCTCGAGTTGTGTATAGTATATCCAAAATATGAATTTAGAACGTCTATATCTCCACGGTCCCAAGCGACCTCTATGGCATGGCGAATAGCACGTTCAACTCGTGATGATGTTGTATTATATTTTTTAGCCACTGAGGGATATAGCTGTTTTGTCACAGAATTTATTATATCCGGGTTTTCTATCGACATAAGTATAGAGCTTCTTAAATAATGGTATCCTTTTATGTGAGCAGGCACACCTATTTGGTGCAAGATTTCAGTTATTTTTAATTCCATATTTGATGACGATTCATATATATGGGCAGGATTTCTAGGCATACCGGTGTTTTCCAATTGGGGTTGCGTAAGGTTTAGTATTCTTTGAATAATATCTGAATATGTAATTGGCTTAATTAAAAAGTATGAAGCGCCGGCAGATATAACTTCTTTTTCAAGCGCAGTACGGCCAAAGTTTGACACTACAATAAATATTGGATTTTCTACTTGACTGTTTTTACGTATAGCAGACATAATTCCTATTGCATCAATTCGTGGCATGAACAAGTCCATAACAACTACATCAGGACGGCAATTTTCGATTAATTCGATAATTTTAAAACCGTCTTTAGGTAAAAAAGATAAGTCCATTGAGTGATTTGTAAATGCTTCTAATGCATTCGCATTCATTTCAGTGCAATTTTCAGAAATAAGAACTTTTAACCCATTTTGCATATTTTTTCCTCCCAATAGTTTATTTTATGATATATATATTTACATATATTTCCAAATATGTCAATACTTTTCATAAAATTTAATATTATTCGTTACAAATGCAAAAATATGGCAAATTTTATTATTGGTTTTTGTTTTGAGATTGCAAAACTTTGTCGCAATTTGACAGCATAGTTTCGGCAAAAATACCATAACCTTTAGTGGGTTCGTTAACCAAAACGTGAGTTATAGCTCCTGCCAAAATGCCGTTTTGAAGGATAGGGCTTCCGCTCATACCTTGTATAATTCCGCCTGTTTTTTCAAGTAATGCGGGGTCTGTAACAGTAACTTTAATATTTTTTGTTGGACAGTTAACATTATAGTTAACAGAATCTATATTTATGTCATAAAAATGAGGCGTATGACCGTCTATAGTTGTTAAAATTTTTGCAGGACCACGTTTTACATTTTGTTTCATAGCTACTTCTATAGGAGCAATATCTGTATCAATATTGCACATTATTTTCCCATATACGCCTGTGTCTGAATTAGAGTAAATTTCTCCAAGCGGGAATGAACCTGTAAAACACCCTTTAAGTTCGCCCGGGTCGCCAGGTTTAGCTTTGTTTATTCCTATTATTGATACATCAGTAAGAGTGCCTTGTGCAAGAGATAAGATGTTGCCGGTATCTACATCACATATGCCGTGACCTAGACCTGCAAAAGATTTATCTATTGGGTTTAAAAATGTCATAGTTCCCACCCCTGCAGAGCTGTCCCTTACCCAAACGCCTGCGTAGTATTTTTTGTCTTCTTGAGAATATACCGGACTCAAATTTATCGATATTTTTTTAGAATTTCTTTGCACAGTAAGATTAATTTCTTTTCCGCCCGAATTTTCTACGATTTTTTCAAAATTTTCTGTTGAAGTCAATTTTTCTCCGTTTGCTTCAAGTATTATATCTCCTTTTCGCAAAGAATGGTTGTTCAAATTATAATTAAATAATTCGCTCGAATTCAATTCCGGATCTTCTATAACCATTACTCCGTTGGTATATATTTTAGCGCCAAACGGAATCCCGCATGGTATTACATATTTTTTGGAAGTAGGATTCAAATTTACAGCTTTTATAGGGAATAAATTAAATAATTTTAGACTTGTGTCCATATTTTTAAAATCTTTGTTTTCTGTGGCGTAAGGCGATAGTGTTGCTTTATAGGGGAAAATATCAAAATTACAGACTTCTATTTCCGAAACATTATATGTTTCTGGCAAATAGTCTTGAGCATATATTATTCCGCTAAAAATAAAAATACTTGTAGCGCATAAAGCTAAGCTGATTTTTTGAAAAAATCGTTTCAATACATTCGCCTCCGATTTTATAGTTTTGAATTTACATTTAAAGTTATTATTGGCACTTTTTTGTTGATTACTAAAATAAAATGTCAAATAAAAAAATATATTTTTTTAGACATATAAACAAATAGCTGGTATAATAGAATCATAAGATAAATTTAGGAGTGAGTATTTTTGGCTAAGAATTGTTTTGAGTCTGTTTTTGAATCGGTAGAAAAAAATGGACGTATGGAAAAGTTTAGCCCCAAAAAACTTTCTGAATATTCTGCGGAATTTTCGAAAGATGATGTTGTTTATGTAATTTCATATGATGTTTTTTCAAGCCTAATTAGTTTGTTTTTAAAAATTGAAGATTCAGAAGAAAATAAAAAGTTGGCATCTTGGTTACTTGATTTTGAAAAATTCACCTCAAAAGACGTTGCTATGATTTCTAATGACTTTATTGATATTATGGCTGAAAAACCGAGTTGTTCAGTTAAATCTAAAGCAAAGAAAAAAATTAAAAGCGAAGAGGAAGGCGTAACACCTTTGTTTTTTGCTAATAGAATGGCAAATGCTTTTTCAGAATTAAAACCTAAAATTCAGGAAGAAAAAGAACAATTTGGTGGAATAAGAGCAGCAAGCTTTTCGCAAAATGAAATATTACCTTGTATAGAACGTTTTATATCTGAAGAAAAGAACGAGCGTAAGCTTTCGAAGTTCGGAAAGCTGTTAAGCGACTTATATCATGATGGTGATTTAAGTGTTCGTAGTATGATAACAATAGGAATTTTGTGTAGAATAGAAGATGCATCTTTGGTAGAAAAGTTTAAGAAAGCTATTAGTGATGAGCTAAAAAAAGCTTGGGTGGCTTCCAATAAATATAAAGATAAAAAAGTTAAACCCGAAAAAATCAATAAAAGAAAAACATTTATGACTCGTATGTTAGAGTCGCAGTAATATGCTAAAAATCAGTAAAATTTAATCCCGTTCAGTTTTTGAACGGGATTTTTGTTATTTTTTGTTTTTGGATTTTTCTCTTAAGTTTTTAAAAAAATCCGAAAGCAAAGTTTTGCATTCATTTTCCAGTATTCCGGATATCAATTCAGGTTTGTGATTGTATGGTAAATCAAATAAATTTATTACCGAACCACAGGACCCGGCTTTATAATCTTTAGCGCCGAATATTACTCTTTGAATTCTGGAATTTATAATGGCGCCGGTACACATAGGGCAAGGCTCTAAAGTTACGTATAAATCGCACTCTAAAAGTCGCCAACTGCCAAGTTTATCGCATGCCTTTGATATTGCTTCGATTTCTGCGTGGGCAAGAGCATTTTGTAAAGATTCACGTTTGTTAAACCCTGTAGAGATAATCTCCTCGTTTTTTACAATTATTGCTCCTACGGGTACTTCTTTTTTATCATATGCCTTCTTAGCCTCTTTTAGAGCTAATTTCATAAATTTTTCTTGCATATAAAAATCCTTTCCTACCACACTTACATAATAAAAAATGGTGTGCGAGAAGGGAATCGAACC
>CAYUTE010000179.1:0-1934 GCA_964447545.1 uncultured Eubacteriales bacterium | reverse complement strand
CGATCTCAAAACCGCAATTTATATGACAGAAGCAACCTTAAAAGCAGAATTGCAGGAAAACCAATCTCACCGCGGCGCGCGCATTTACGAAATTGACGGCGATGGCAATGAATTTTGTGTTAAAAAATACTTTCCCGTTCTTCCTATCAAAAATTTGGATTTGTCCGTGCGTTCATACAATGTTCTCATACGGGCGGGCATTACTACCACAGACGACCTCAAAAACAAGTCAATTGCCGATTTACTTGCTATCCGCAATATGAATATCAAGTGCGCACGCGAAATTATGCTCACCGCTGTTTACCTTTTCTGCCCAGAGTCTGCACCTAAAACATACGATAAAGACAAAGAGGAATTAGACCGGTTCTATGAAGAGTGTGAAATCCATTGATCTCAAAGAGAGGGTAATCCCTCTCTTTTTCATTGTCCGGCGATAAAAGTCTTGCGCGCAATGAAAGTAAGGTATAAAATCGCTTATTTATTCATAGGATTTAATTTTTTAATTTCTTATAGTGAGATTTATTATGTTATATTTTTTTACATAAAAGTACGCATATTTTTTTTGCCTTTATAAAAAATTTTTCGTATTTTATAAATAGAAAAATCACCAAAAAAGGAAGTAAGAACAAAATGTTAAAATCAACTGGCTTACAAAGAAAAATTGATGAGTTAGGACGAATTGTTATTCCAAGGGATTTGCGCAAAATGGCTAATATACAAGAAGGTACGATGGTTGCTTTCCTTTATGATAATGATACAAATACTATTACACTCGCTGCTCCCCCGAAGTTTTCTGAGGAAACGGAGCAGCTGCTTACATTATTAAAGGATGTTGTCCCTTTTCCTTTTGCAGCACAAGTAAATAACAACCTTTGGGCAAGTTCAGTGCTTGTGCCAAATCCGCAACAAACTTATCATTTGTAGAATTCACGAAATGAAGAGATAGATATCACAGTTTGTGAAGAAGATGTACAAGCAAATAAACAGATGTTTGTACTAATGTGCAAGATACTGAGTCATTAAGAGCCGGGAAAACGGCGCGTGACGTACACTATTTTATTATGTTATGTACGTCACGCGCCGTCTTTTCCATTATTTGCCATTTTGCAAAAAATCGAGCAAAAGTCTACACAAAGGTAAATAATATTACATCTCCTAAAACCGGACATTTGAACAATTGTTCAAGTGTTTAATTGTTTTAAAAATGCTAAGATTGTTAAATATTTAACGATCTTCCTTTATTATTATTTGAAACCTAAAAATTTGTATATTTTGCATAAAAGGGGCGTCCAAAAAAATTATATTTTTGTGCATTTTTTTTCAAAAAAAGTGTTGACAACCAGACTAAATCATGATATAATATAAATGTCAAGAGGAAAACCGCAACGACGGAAACCTGTTAGACAAGAGAGGGAAAAAATGAAAAGTATTTACGAAATCGAAGCAAAAAACGGGTGTGGCAAAAAAGTGTTTCAGACCATCATTTGTGATTTTTATGAAGCATATTCAACGGTTGAAATTCTTGAAAAGGCGATTGACGCTGTATATATTACAGTTATTAACGCTTTAACGGGTGAAATCCTTTACGAAAGAGATAAAACCCACACCGCATAAAAAACCGTATGGGTTCGGGGCGCTCCCAACCAAAAGCGCCCATAATAAAACAGAGAGAGGAAAAACGATAATGATCAATATTAGAAGCATACTCAAATTGCGTAACAACGACGGCTTAACCTTGAAGCAAGGTAAACCGATTAACTACAAATCTGGTTGGCAAGTTGCCACCGAGGGCATAGAATGCGCGACGGCGCAAGAGGCTATAAAGGCAGTAAAAAAGTATAAAGGCGATTGCGGGATCTGGTACGCGGACGGTATCTACTATATTGATAGATCACACCGCGTTAGCACAAAGCACGAAGCACTTGCCGTCGGCA
>CAYUTE010000178.1:0-2851 GCA_964447545.1 uncultured Eubacteriales bacterium | reverse complement strand
CTGTATTGCAGGAAATGAACCCAAATTATAAAGTAGCATAAGGGGCGGCAAGTCTGCCCTTTTTCCCATGCCTAAAAGCCATATAAAGCCATTTAAGGCGGTTTGATTGCTTTAATGGTAAATTGTACCATGTCGGCGGTTATGTGGATATATGGGGCAAGTATGGGGCTTGAAATGATACTGTAAGTGTGATATGCTTGTTCATAATATGCGTTTATTTGCCGATTTAAAGCCGATTATATACAAGAGGGTGTAAAAGTACCCTGACGCAAAATAAAAGGCTATATGGGGCAAATACACAAGCAGAAAATAACAACAGCAACAGTGTGTTGTATTCTGGAACGGTTAAAGGCGTTTAGTAGCCACGCAAAAAATGATTAGGTTTATTTCTTGCGGCTAAAATGTGAAAAAACGAACACAATTGAACAAATTGTGAAATCACGCAAACATCAGGGTAAAATTTTGGAAATTTTTAGAATGGTTTTTCATGATGAAATTGGAGGGTGGGGGGGTATAAAAAACGTTGCACCGGGCTAGAATGTTTCAAAAAAATTATTTCAAAAATGCTCAATTTCTGAGCCAAAATCTGCAAGGGGAAAATATTGAAACTTCACCCATGAAACGAAGGGGTGGGGGGATAAGAAAAGTTTTGCATTGTCCTAGGTGATTTAAAAAAATTTTTTTCACGAAGAAAAATAGGGTGAGAAATTTTTTGAAAAATGGGTTGAGGTTTCTAAAAAATCCGGGTTGGGAAAGTCGAAAAAACACAGACGGTTTTACGCTGTCTGTTTTTCTGTATTTTGCCAAATCTTAATCAAGACTGCTGTTGAATATCTCGATTTTGATAATTCTTCAATTAGTCTTTCTTTGTTCATGTTTGGGTTGGTTTTTTGTATACTAGTTAATAATCTATCAATCCTATCCATTATGCTATCCTCCTTAAAATATTACTCATTAAATCATCAAGAATACTTATGAGTTCAGTTCCATATGTTGCTACCCAATCTGCGATATATTCTTCTTCATCTATCGAAATATGTATGGAATAAGAGAACATAAAGCAGTGGACGAGTTCGTGACATAATACACGCCTTAAAAACTGACCGTGCAAAGTATCCGACAAATACACTGTGTGAAAATCGTCTGAATTTTCCGTCATTCCTACAGTGATACTGCCATCGCTTCTTCTTAATTTTTCACTGTTGGGATTAACAAATACGATATCCCAAACTATTCCATTTATAACAATCATAACATCGCCTACTTTCAGAAGGAACATTTCTGTCCCTAATCTTCGTCTAATTTTTTCTCTTCCTCCTTCTCCCGTACGGAGGTATCTCTATACATTCCTCGTCACTCCAGCCTTTGCGTTTTCTGCCCGTTATAGCACTTTGAGATATTCCAGTTATTTCAGCCCATTCAGACGCAGGTTTTGTTTCTCCTTTGCAGGTTAAAAATACTGTAGCTTTTGTATTATTTGCCTGTTCTTTGTATGTAGCCCATCTGCAATTATCGGGAGAATAGCCTTTTGTTCCGTCAATTCTGTCAAGAGTAAGATTTTCTGCATAACCGTTTGCCATAGCCCAGTTGTAGAAATTTATAAATCCATTTTCCCCTAACCATTCATCACATACGGTTATTCCTTTAGCACCATACTTTTTGTAAGATATTGAATCTGGATTATAGCACCTTCCCCTCATTGAGTAATATAAATTATAAATCCTTTTCCCTGCCATTCCGTGAGTTGTACATAATTTTTTGGTGGTTTCTATTGACTTACAACCACAAGAAGATGTAATCTTCCGAGTAAGACTGCTAGTTACTACAACTGTAGTATTTCCACAATCACACTTGCATAACCATTGGGAACAATGATTGTCAGAAGGAGAAACATAATCTTTAACCCTCTTAATAACCACTAATCTTCCAAATCGCTGTCCTGTCAAATCTTTAAAATTGGAAGGAGACTTGTGTTGCAAACAGCCACAACTCTTTGTTTTTCCTGCAACAACCGCCTCTTTTGAGATTATCTTTTCATTTCCACAATCGCATTTAAAAAGATAATAAAGATGATGCCCCTTTTTCTCAACCCTTTTTATTGCGGTAAGTTTCCCAAACCTTTTTCCGACAATACTCTGCTTTTCCTTATTATCAAACTGCGAACAACCACAAGAAATAGTTCCACCACTAAGAAGTTGTATTGCCCGAATGCTTTTTATGTTTCCACACTCACATTGGCATTTCCAATATGCTTGTCGATGGTATTTTTCTTGCTTATATCCGTCAAATTCTAAAACTGTAAGTTTTCCAAACCTCATACCTTTTAAATCTCTTGTTGCTCTTGGCATAATTGCACCTCCATAAATTATTTAATCTTATCTCATATTATATCATTTATTTTCCTTGACTTCAAGCGTAAAATGAATTAAGATTGTATAAAATTATTTAATTTTGGAGGTATTACATGTCAAAGGACACATTAAAAAATAGAGTAAGAATCTCAACAACTCTTTTCCCAGAAACAAGGGATAAATTAAAAAACTATTCCGATAAAACACAAATATCAATAGCAAAAATCATTGAAAATGCTATATTGGAATATATTGAGAGTAAGGGGGAGTAATCCCCCTTTAATCCATTTTACTGAATTTTCTGTAGTCTTGACATTGTCTTTGTTTTTACAAGGTTTTTAATTTCCGGACTTGCATCTTCAAGCATTTCGTCAATTTCGTCAAGAACAAAGTTTAACATCTTCTCTGTTTCCTTCATGGTAATCTGCTTGTCTTCTACAGTGTTTCCTTTGTGTGCATTTTTGCTATTGATATTTGTGTTTTATCGGAATAGTTTTTTA
>CAYUTE010000177.1:0-47259 GCA_964447545.1 uncultured Eubacteriales bacterium | reverse complement strand
AGATGAAGATATAATGCCTTAATGGACCATATTTTCATCTAATGCATCCCCTAATCCATCAATATCGATATCATCTCTGTAAGCAAAATTTATTATATTTATGATTATCTGTGCAGGTCATTCTCCACTTACTCACATTATAGCGACCTCATCATCAATTTTAGAAACAACAGAGCCACATGACGGGCATATTGCCGGAAACTCAAACTTATTTGAATCAGGTCTATGCTTTATAACCTTAACGACTTCCGGAATAATCTCTCCCGCTTTTCTGATGACAACTGTATCACCAATTCTAATATCTTTTTCATCTATAAAATCTTTATTATGGAGTACTACTCGGCTAACCTGAGTACCAGATATCAGCACGGGTTTAAGAATAGCGGTTGGAGTTAAAACCCCTGTTCTACCAACATTGATTTCTATATCTAAAATTTCTGTTTCTTTTTCTTCCGGTGGATATTTAAACGCCTCAGCCCAGCGAGGGAATTTCGCAGTACTACCTAGAATTTTTCTTTGTTCAAAATCATTTACCTTTACGACCGCACCATCAATCTGATATTCCAAATCGCCCTTTATCTCGCCTATTCTATTGATTCCGAGCAATACTTCATCTATATCATTACAATATTTATAAAAAGGTAAAACAGGGAGTCCAATATTTTTTAAAAAGTCCAGGGATTCTTTATGCGATTTTATAGTCCTACCGCTAATCTGCTGAATATTAAAAATAAAAATCTGTAAATGTCTACTTGCTGTAATTTTTGAATCTTTTTGTCTGAGGGAACCGGCAGCAGCATTACGCGGATTTTTAAAAGTTTTAACGCCATTTGCTTCTTGCTCACTAACAAGCTTGGCAAAACTTTTTTTGGCCATGTAAACCTCGCCACGGACTTCTAAAAACTGAATTTTAGAATCAATTTTATGTGGCAAATCTGTAATTGTCATTATATTCTCGGTTATATCCTCGCCTACGTTGCCATCTCCACGAGTAGAAGCTCTAACAAGCACTCCGTTTTCATACTCGATTGAAACAGACAAACCATCTATTTTAGGTTCAACAACGTATGCAGGTTTTTTTACTGCTTCTCTAACACGACGGTCAAAATCAGCAATTTCTTGTATAGAAAAAGAATCGTGCAAACTTTCCATTTTCACTTTATGCTCAACAGGCGAAAATTTAACCGAAGCTTTACCACCAACATGCTGCGTTGGTGAATTTTTAACTTTAATATCCGGAAATTCTTCCTCTATGGCCTCAAGATCTTTCACCATCATATCATATTCATAGTCATCAATCTCAGGCTCGTCTTCTTCATAATATTTTCTATTATGGTATTCTATTAAGTTTCTAAGTTTTTCCGCCGTTTTTTTTGCTTCTTCAAAAGTCACTTTATCCACAGCACCCTTTTCAGCTAAATTTTTTTATACCTTTATTAGAAACATATGCTTTTATAAGTTTAACATCATCCGGGGCTTTATCATTTATTTCAAGTGCGTTTTTAAAAATTTCTTCAGACCTATCGCATTTTTCACTGCCAGAAGAATAAAATCTTGCAAGAACATCTCCTTTAGAGACTTTATCCCCAACTTTCTTCTTCAAAATTATTCCGGCCGAGTAATCAATTGAATCCTCTTTGCGTTCACGACCTGCTCCCAAAATCATAGAAGCCTTCCCTAAATCTTCTGCGTTTATGGAATGAATATATCCGCTTACAGAAGAAATTATATCACGTTCTACCAAAGCTTTGGGGTTGTAATTTTCAGATTCAAAAGAACTTAAATCTCCGCCCTGCGCTGCAACCATCTCTTTAAACTTTTCGTATGCTTCGCCGCTTTCAACAACCCTTTTAACCATTGCCAAGCAATCATCAAAAGTGCCTTTGCCTGCTATTTGAAGCATATATGCAGCTAACGAAAAAGAAACTTCTCGCAAATCTTTAGGGCCTTTTCCACGCAAAACTTCACAAGATTCATAGACCTCTAAAGCGTTACCTATTGCGCATCCGAGCGGAGAGTTCATATCTGTTATTACCGCTGCAACTTTTCTACCAAATTTTTCGCCGATTTCTACCATTATTTTTGAAAGCTCAATGGCGTCTTCTTTTGTTTTCATAAAGGCTCCATTGCCAACCTTGACATCTAAAAGAATGCAATCTGCACCTGACGCAATCTTTTTACTCATAATACTGGAGGCTATAAGAGGCTTACTCTCAACCGTAGCTGTAACATCACGCAAAGCGTATATTTTTTTATCTGCAGGAACCAAATTACCTGTTTGACTTATTACGCTGCACCCAATATTTTTCACAATATCAAAAAAGTCGTCTTCTCTAAGTGCAACTTTAAATCCGGGTATTGATTCAAGTTTATCAATAGTCCCGCCTGTATGCCCGAGTCCACGGCCAGACATTTTTGCCACTTTTACTCCACAGCACGCTACAATGGGAACAACTATAAGAGTAGTCTTATCCCCTACCCCGCCAGTACTATGCTTATCTACTTTAACACCGTTTATTTTTGACAAATCCATTCTGTCGCCCGAATTAAGCATGCACTGTGTAAGGGCTTCGCATTCATCGGCGTTCATACCATTGAAATATACAGCCATTAAAAACGCTGACATTTGATAGTCAGGAATATACCCCTTAACATATCCATCTATTAAAAATTTAATCTCCTGATTAGTTAAAGGATGATTATTCCTTTTCTTTTCTACAATATCATACGCCCTCATAATTCTAACAAAGCCTCCAAAAAAACCATCTATTTTATATTATAACCTTTAAGTATCCATTGTTTTAACTATTTTTATTATTCTGCTTGTGCCTAATCTGGACGCACCGGCATTTATAAAATTTTCCGCATCTTCGATGCTTTTTATTCCGCCGGCCGCCTTGATTTTAACATTTGAAGAAACGTTTTCTTTAAAAAGTTTTATATCTTCAATAGTAGCACCTCCGGTAGAAAATCCGGTAGATGTTTTTATAAAGTCGGCACCGGACCTCGATACGATTTCACACATCTTTATTTTTTCTTCGGTAGTCAAAAGACATGTTTCAATAATAACCTTCAAGATTTTATTTCCACAAACTTGTTTTAGCTGATAAATTTCATTTTTTATATAGTCATATTTCTTTTCTTTAAGAGCACCAATATTTATAACCATATCAATCTCATCAGCACCGTTTTGAAGCGCCAGTTTAGTTTCAAAAACTTTAACTTCTGTTTCATTGTATCCATTTGGAAATCCAACAACAGTACAAATTTTAATTTTCCCTTCTGTATACTCTTTTGCCATTTTAACAAAGCACGGCGGAATACAAACCGATGCAACATTATATCTTATAGCATCATCACATATTGATTTTATATCCTCAGACGTTGCTGACTGGCTTAAAAATGTATGGTCAACAACAGATAATATTTTATTTAAATTCATAAAATTCACACCACTTAACTTTAAAATTTTAAAAAAGCGCCTTATCTGGCGCCTTTTTCATATGGTACACCCGAAGCTTTTGGAGCCGACGAACGTCCTATAAAAACAATAAGAATAATTATTGTTAATACATACGGTATCATTGCCAATATTGGCGAAGGTATTTGTACTGCTCCGCCGCCAAGCATAATAACTAATGCTTGAGAGAATCCAAAAAGCAAACATGCTAAATATGCACCCCAAGGTCTCCACTTTCCAAATATGACCGCTGCAAGTGCTATAAATCCTTGACCGCTTATAGCTGTTGGAGTAAATTGAGAAATTACTGCTAAAGTCACAACTCCGCCGCCGATTCCCGCAAGTATACCTGAAATTATTACGGATATATATCTACATTTAATTACTTTAACGCCTAATATATCTACTGCCGTCGGATATTCTCCCATTGCTCTAACACGCAATCCCCATTTGGTTTTGTAAAGGATAAAAGAGGTTGCTAAAACCAAGAAAAATGCTAAAACAACACTTATATCTATATTAAAGTTGGCAAAAGGAGTTCCTTGAAGATACGAATGGCTTATCAATTTTGGCAATTTTTCCGGCACAGGATATGTTATAGATGCTCCGTCGAAAAAGTATCTAGACAAAAACATTGCCATACCGGGACCTATAAGGTTTATTGCTATACCCGAAACAGTTTGGTCCGCCATAAAAGTTATTGATGCAATTGCATGCAATAAAGCAAGCGCTCCACCTGCAAGACCTGCACAGAGCAATCCGAGCCATGGATTTTGAGTAAAATATCCAACCGCAGCTCCGGTAAAAGCTCCTATGCTCATCATACCATCTATTCCTATATTGACGATTCCGGAACGTTCCGAAACAACTCCGCCTATGGCAGCAAAAACCAAAGGTGCTGAATACATTAATGTTATTGAAAGCGCAATCAGAATACTATTTAGCATTTTTCCTTTCCTCCTTTTCCATATATCTGCTTACCCATACAGGGACTATTCTAAAAAGTGCAACAAAGAATACTATTACACCTATTGTTATATTTACTATGTCTGAAGGGACTGTTATTTTTGATTGCAATGTTTGACCTGCATAAATCAATCCGCTAAACATAACTCCGGCAAAAATACAACCTATCGGAGAGCTTCCTGCTATCAAAGCGACAGACAATCCGTTAAATCCATAGTTCTCGAAAACTGAAAGAACGTGCAAGCACGGTGTGGAACTTCCTGTTATTGAAAGAGCACCTGCAAGACCCGAAAGAGCGCCTGCAATAAGCATAGTGTATAAAATATTTTTTGATACGTCCATCCCGGCGTTTTTTGCAGCATCTGCATTAAGTCCACATGCTCTGAATTCATAACCTTTTCTTGTTTTATAAACTATCGCCCAAACGACAATCGCCATAGCAACAGCAATTAAAAAGTTAATATTAAAATCTGTTTTTAAAATTATATCATTAAGAACCGGGTGTGCTTGTAAGAAGCTCCTACCTTCAGGAGAGAATTTCCAATCAAAGAAAAGCAAAGTAGAACCCGAACTATTAATTGGGAAAGTACTATCACTCTCGGGTTTATGGAAGGTTTGAGAATTTGCAACAAAGTTGCAAAGATAAAGCGCAATCCAGTTGAACATTATACTGGTTATTACTTCGTGAATACCAAATTTTGCTTTAAGCCAACCAACAATTCCGCCCATTAATGCGCCTGCGACTGTACCGGCAATAATTATTAAAGGGACCTGAATTATAGGCGGGAAATTACATTTTATACCTAAAATAGTAGCAACTATTGTAGAAACTATAAATTGACCTTCTGCACCTATATTAAAAAGCCCTGATTTAAATGCTAATGTAACGCTAAGACCGGTTAATATAATTGGCGTGCTTTTGATTATAACATTCATTAAAAATTTAGGTCTAGAAAACACTGCATTAAACATAACTGCCATAGATTGTGCCGGGCTGTAACCTGTAAATAACAGTATAAAACATGCAACAACAAAGCCCAAAAACACAGCTATACACGTACATACAAATTTATTTTTTAAAATTTTGGCTATATTTTTAGTCATTTTCTTTACCTCCGGCCATCAAAAGTCCAACACGTTTTTCATCAGCTTCCGCTTGGTCAAACTCTCCAACTATGGTACCGTTATATATGACCGCAACTCTATCTGATACATCAAGAATCTCATCAAGTTCAAGCGATATCAACAATATTGCTTTACCTTGGTCACGCAAATTAATTAGTGTTTTATGAACATATTCAATTGCACCAACATCTAATCCTCTGGTAGGTTGGACTGCAATTAAAAGATCTGGATTATTTGCTACTTCTCTGCCGATAACAAGCTTTTGCTGATTACCGCCAGAAAGCTCTCTTATCTTTTTATATTTACAATCGGACGGGCGAACGTCGTAATCTTCAATAAGCTTATCTGTAAATTTATCACGATAATCATAATTCAAGAATCCGTTTATATTGAACTCTTTTTCACGATATTTTTCTAAAATTACATTGTCGGCAACCGACATATCTAAAATACAACCATATTTGTGACGATCTGCGTGAATAAATGAAATTTTATTATCTAACACATTTCTGGTAGAAGTATTTTGTACTTCTTTACCGTTTATGGCTATTCTGCCACTTTCTGCGTGGATTTGACCAAGTATACACTGAATAAGCTCTGTCTGACCATTGCCTTCTATGCCTGCCAAACCATATATCTCGCCCCTTCTAATTTTCATAGAAAGGTCATGTACTGTTTTTATGCCTCTACCACAGCACACATTCAAATTATCGATTTCAAATACTAGCTCACCGGGATTAGATTTTTCTTTTTCAACAAGAAGCTTTACCTCTCGTCCAACCATTTTCTCCGCTAAACTTTGCTCGGTTTCGGATTCAACGTCTACTTTGCCTATAAACTTACCTTTACGAATTATTGTACACTCTTTTGAAGACCTTTTTATTTCTTTAAGTTTATGAGTGATTATTATAATGGTTTTACCGTCTTTTTTCAGGTTTTCAATAATTTCTAGAAGCTCAGAAACTTCCATAGGCGTAAGAACTGCTGTTGGTTCGTCTAAAATTAAAATTTCGGCTCCTCTATATAAAGCTTTTAAAATTTCAACTTTTTGCTGCATACCAACCGAGATATTTCTTATACGCTTTTTTAAATCGACTTTTAAACCATATTTATCCATTATGTCGATTACTTTTTTTCTAGCTTTACACATATTTAAAACGCCAAATTTATTGGTGGTTTCGTTACCTAAAACTATATTTTGCAAAACAGAGAAGTTTTCAATCAACATAAAATGCTGATGCACCATACCAATGCCATGAGATATAGCAACGCTAGGCTTACCTATATAAACCGGTTTACCGTTAAGATATATTGTGCCGGCATCAGGCCCATATAGCCCATAAAGAATGTTCATTAGAGTGCTTTTTCCTGCGCCGTTCTCACCTAAAATTGCGTGAGTTTCACCTTTTTTTACGTCTAGGTTTATATTATCTAAAACTTTTGAATGCCCAAAAAACTTAGTTATACCACGCATTTGAACCGCGTATTTATCACTTATTTGTTGCATACGATTTTCTCCTCCTGAATTTTAAAGGCTTGCCAGATAATCTTTGTATTTTTCCGGAGTCCCCGGAGGATTTATTTCGCCATTACAAATTTTATCTTTAATAACAGCAACTTTTTCTAGAACTTTAGGGTCGACATTGGGATTATCGTCAGGAATACTAACACAACCCTCTTTCATTCCGAAAACAAAAGACTTTCCGCCTATCTTCTCGCCATTCATAACTTTGCTGGAAATTATATTTATGGCTTTTCCGACATCTTTTATTGCTGATGTAAGAACATTATCAGGAGCAAGTTGTCTTTGATCCATATCTACTCCGATTGCGTAATTTCTTGTTTCTTTTGCGACTTCAATTACGCCTGTACCGCCACCACCTGCTGCGTGGAAAATAATATCGCAATCATCAAACATTTTTATTGCAATTGCTTTACATTTTGCAGCGTCAGTAAAGCTCTCAGCGTACTGTACTTTAACTGATATGTTCTTGCCCATTTCTTTTGCCGCATAAGCAACACCTGCTCTGTATCCGTACTCAAACTGGTCAACAATCATGCCTTTAATTCCGCCAACAAAACCTACAGAATTCTTTTTAGTTGTGTGGGCGGCTATGTAACCCGCTAAAAACGAGGATTCTTCAGACCTGAAAAGTACTCCGGTAACATTAGGCAAACATTTATCTCCATATGAATAGTCAGCTATAGCATAATTAAGTTCCGGATTGATTTTAGCAGCTTGCTCAATTATATCTGCAAGCTTAAAGCCTATACCCCAAATCAAGTCGGCTTTTTCATCGGCAAATTTATCTATATTTATAATATAATCTGAAGCTTGAGGGCATTCGATATATTTAACTTTGGCGCCTGTTTTCTCTCCAAATTCTTTCATGCCTTTCCACGCCGACTCCTGGAACGACTGGTCATTAACTCCGCCGCCATCAGTTATCATTCCTGCCAAGAAGCCTTTATTTCCTTGTAAATCCTGAACTATGTATTTACATATTTTTGTAGCCATAAAAACAAAGCCAAACATTGTTGCTCCAACAGCAAGGTACAATACTATTTTTGAAATTACTTTTTTCATAATTCCCTCCAAAAACGGGTTTTGTAAAAATAAATTATCTATACATTAAAGGGTGGAATCGAGAGCCGACTCTACCATTTTGCAAAAACCTTTTTCACGCTCTTCGGCACTTATTGAACTACCTTTAAAAACATGATCTGAAATAGTAAGCATACAAACAGCACTCTTCCCTGCTTTTGCAGCATTCATATACAGCGCCGCCGACTCCATTTCCACTGCTAAAACGCCCATACTCTTCCACTTTTCGGCAACACTTGGCTCGCTATAAAATACATCGCTGGAAACAATATTACCAACATGTGGTTTAGCTCCCGTTTTTTCCGTACTCTTAACAATACGCTTTAAAAGATTATAGTCGGCAATAGGCGCAAAAACTCCGCTTAAACCATATTGGCGCCCATAGTTCGAATCTGTACATGCTCCCATAGCTATTACTATATCCTTAAGCTCTACATCATCTTGCAGAGCACCCGCACTACCTATTCTTATTATGCTTTCTACATCATAAAAGTTGAAAAGCTCGTAAGAATATATACCTATAGACGGCATACCCATTCCGCTACCCATAACCGAAACTTTTCTGCCTTTATATTCACCTGTAAATCCAAGCATATTGCGAATGCGATTAAAACATTTAGCATTAGTCAAATAATTCTCAGCAATAAACTTAGCTCTTAATGGGTCGCCCGGCATAAGAACAACATCTGATATATCGCTTTTTTGTGCATTAATATGAGGAGTATATATATCTTTAGACATTAATTTTACGAAATTTCACCGCTTAATACTTAAACTAATTTATAGCAATACATAACCGCCATACAAAAATTTAGTATGCAGCAAATTTCTTTCACCACCTAAATTAGATTTTATAATTACGCTCTATAACAACAAATCAAAATTGACGTGTTTAATATGTATTATCAAATATATCAAAAAAACTTATCTTTATTTACATTTGGATTCTAACATTTTATTAAATAATTTGTCAATAAGTTCATAAGATTTTTGTATTGCAGGGCCGCCTATAACTGCGCAAAACAGGGTTATTATTCCAACCTTGCCACCCATAAACCAACCTAAAGCAAGAGTTACCAAATCTGCTATTATTTTTACCATTCTAAAAGATTTTTTCACTTTTTTATTAATTATTATAGTTAATGCAGCCCAAGGATCTATACCTATATCTACCGCCATAAATCCGCCTAACCCAATAAAGCAAATTAAACACCCAACAAGCGAGATTAAAACTTGCCATTCAAACGTATTAGGAAATCCAAGGTATACATACAAATTGGAACCGATATCTAAAAAAGTGCCAAGCATGAATAAATAAATAACTGTTCCTATATTTACATATTTTTTATTTATAAAAAACACCAAAAGAATTAAAATAACATTTAAAACATTTGCAACTTCTCCTGCGCTAAATCCAGTAATATTACTAAGGCCATCATAAAAAACAGTTATAGGGTCCGCACCTTGTTCGGTTATAAGATTTATGCCACAGCCAAGCCCTAAAAGCATTATGCTTAAAGTACAAAAAAATACTTTTTTCATCCAATTTATAATATCGTTTTTATTATGGTTTTTTAAAAATTTACTTGCCAATTTTTGCATTTCCAAATTCAACTTTTTATAACCTCGCTTAAAAATGACTTCCCTTTATTTTTGTCTTTTATACCTAAATATTCCAAAACAGTTGCACCTATATCCGCAAACCCGGCTCTAGTTTTTAAATTAATTCCCGATTTTATATTGTTACCAAAAATCATCATCGGAATATATTCTCTTGAGTGGTCAGTTGATGCAGTGGTAGGGTCACACCCGTGGTCTGCAGTTATAATTAGAACGTCCTCGCTACGCATCTTACTACAAATTTCGCTAAGTTTTTCATCAAAATACGAAAGTGCCTCGGCATAGCCATCAACATTATTTCTATGGCCATAAAGCATATCAAAATCCACTAAATTCACAAAACACAAGCCTTCAAAATCTTTATCCATAATTTCAATGGTTTTATTTATTCCATCTGCGTTTCCGCTTGTAAGAATCTTTTCTGTAACGCCTCTACCGGCAAAAATATCACTTATCTTTCCAACCGCTATTACACTCTTACCGCTTTCTTTAATAAAATCCAGCATGGTTCTTTCCGGCGGTTCAAGAGAGAAATCGTGCCTATTTTTTGTTCTTGTATAATTTGGATACTCTCCTGTAAACGGTCTTGCTATAACTCTGCCAACAGCATCTTCTCCCTGTAAGATTTCTCTTGCTATCTTACAATACTCATACAATTTTTCGACCGGCACTACATCTTCGTGCGCAGCAATCTGAAAAACGCTATCAGCAGATGTATAAACTATAAGTTTGCCTTTTTCTACGCTTTCTTTACCATAATCTTTTATAACCTCTGTACCTGAATATGGCAAATTGCAAAGAGTTTTTCTGCCTGTTCTCTTTTCGAATTCACTTATAATCTCCTCAGGGAACCCCTGTGGATATGTAGGCATGGGATGCGCAGATTCAACTCCGGCAATCTCCCAATGCCCTGTTATGGTGTCTTTGCCTTTAGAGTTTTCTCCCATTCTTGCAAAACTGGCAGTTGGAGTCTGCTCTGACTCTACATAATCCATTCCGTCAATATTGAATAGCCCCATTTTTTTCATATTAGGCACACTTAGCTTACCGCTTTTATAACACGCTTTTACAGTGTTACTATTTTCATCTCCATAATCAACAGCATCGGGCATTTCACCTATCCCAACACTATCAAGCACAATTAAAAATACTCTTTTCATACTAAATCTCCCTACTAATTTTTTTAGTATTTAATTCTTTATCCAAGCGTAAGCTGCTCGCAATTAGGTGCATTTTCTGACGGTATTTTACCCATTGCCGGAATATTTTTTGCTCTATAAAACTTTTCATCAACAACAGAGCCTTCTGCATATTGCTCTGCACTTATAAGTTTATGCCGTTTTTTCTGTTTCATAACTGCCACGCCTTGCGTACTTTTTGTTTGTTTAAGATTAATTTCTGAGCTGTTAAAAATCAATATTTTACCTGATGAAGATGTTAAAAGGAAATCCCTATCTTCCAATTCATAAAAAGCTGTAACGAGCTTGTCGGCATCACTATAAGCTTTTATGAGTTTCTTACGATTGGTTTTTGTAGAATACGCTTTCATATCAACTTTTGAAACTTTTCCTCCTTTGAAAAAGAACATCATAAACCCTGAGTAATCTGAAGTTACCGCCATATATACAACTTTTTCGTTCTTTTCAAGGCTAAGCTCAGCCGGAATATAATCGCCCATACTACTGGCTTTTGTATCTGAAAAATTATATCCTTTAGCCTTATATACCTGACATTTATCGGTAAAGAAAAGCAAATCTGAATGGTTAAATCCTTTTATTTCTTCAACTACCTCGTCATCGTTTTTCAATTTTTGCTCTGAATTCATCTTTAATGACTGAGGTGTTATTTTTTTGAAGTAACCTTCTTTTGTTAAGAAAAATGTTACCGGATAATTTGGAACAACTTCTTGTTCCTCATAAACTTCTGCATCCTCGGAATATATGAGTAAGCTTTTACGAGGTTTACCATAGACTTTAGCAACCTCTTTAAGTTCTGAGATTATAATTTTATATAACTTACTTTTACTTGAAAGAATACTTTCAAGCTCCGCTATTTCTGATTTTAAACTTTCAATATCGCTAGTCCGCTTTAGAATGTACTCACGGTTAAGGTGACGTAATTTTATTTCAGCAACAAATTCAGCCTGAACTTCATCTATATCAAACCCTTTCATAAGATTTGGCACTACAAGCGACTCTTCCTCTGTTTTGCGAATTATAGAGATAGCTTTATCAATATCTACCAAAATCTTATTAAGGCCTTCAAGCAAATGGAGTCTATCCTTTTTCTTGCCCAAATCGAAAGCGGTTCGTCTACGAACACATTCTGCTCTAAATTCCGTCCATTCTTTCAGAATTTCACGAACGCCCATAACTTTTGGGACTCCGCCAACCAAAATATTAAAATTACAAGAAAACGTATCTTCAAGAGGCGTAAGTTTGAAAAGCTTGAGCATAAATTTATCCGGATTAACACCACGTTTTAAATCTATTGTTATTTTAAGTCCATCAAGACCTGTTTCATCACGAATGTCCGAAATTTCTCTAATCTTTCCAACTTTTGCAAGTTCTATAATTTTTTCAATTATTATTTCACTCGTGGCAGTTGGAGGAATATTAAAAATATCTATGCAATTATACTCTTTATCGTACTTATATCTGGCTCTGACTTTTATTCCGCCACGACCAGTTTTATAAATTTCTTCAATTTTGGCTTTATCATAAATTATTTCGCCCGCACCGGGAAAATCGGGAGCAATTAAAGTTGATGATATATCATGCTCCGGGTTTTTAATATAAGCTATTGCTGTATCGCAAACTTCTTTTAAATTAAACGGACAAATTGAACTTGCCATACCAACCGCTATTCCTGTATTGGAGTTAACCAAAACAGAGGGGAATGTACACGGCAACAAAGTTGGTTCTTTTAAGGTATTATCATAATTAGGAACAAAATCCACCGTGTTTTTATCTATATCTTTAAATAGCTCTTTACAAATATTTTCGAGTTTCGCTTCTGTGTATCTGGAAGCCGCACAGGCCATATCTCTGGAATAAAATTTACCAAAGTTACCTTTTGAATCTACATAAGGATGCAAAAGTGCTTCATACCCTCTACTCATACGTACCATAGTATCATATATTGCACTATCTCCGTGCGGATTCAGCTTCATGGTTTGCCCGACAATATTCGCGGATTTTGTACGAGCGCTATTTAGCAATCCCATTTTATACATAGTAAAAAGCAATTTCCTGTGTGAGGGTTTAAATCCGTCAATCTCGGGAATAGCTCTTGAGGTTATAACACTCATTGCGTAGGGCATATAGTTTTTTTCAAGCGTATTTACTATCTTTTCTTCAACTACTTCGCCTGCGTTATAAATAACTCCGCTAACAGAAGAACCTCTTTGAGATTTTTCTTTGCTTTTTTTCTTTGCTGCCATATTTTTCACCTACTTTTAACTTATATCTAGATTTTCTGTATAAAGATGCCCATTTTCAACTATATAGTTCTTTCTACCTGTAAGATCATCTCCAAGTAAAATATCAAACATACGTGATGTGTTTTCGGCATCTTCGGGCATTACTTTAATCAACCTTCTGGTTTTAGGATTCATAGTTGTAAAATTCATCATATCCGGTTCGTTTTCGCCCAAACCTTTTGACCTCTGAATGGTATATTTCTCTTTACCTATTTTACTAATAAAATCCTCTTTTTCAGCTTCATTATATGCAAAATAAGTTTCATCTTTGGTAGTTATCTCATAAAGCGGAGATTCCGCTATAAACACTTTACCGACTTCAATAAGTTTTGGCGTAAGCCTATATAACATTGTAAGCAACAGTGTGCGGATTTGGAAACCATCAACATCAGCATCTGTACAAAGTATTATTTTACTCCATTTAAGAGCGTCTAAACTAAAAGACGATAAATCTTTTGCAGTTTTTGATGTTCTAACTTCAACTCCGCAACCTAAAACTCTAATTAAATCTGTTATAATTTCACTTTTAAATATTCTGTTGTAATCGGCTTTAAGGCAATTTAAAATCTTACCTCTGATAGGTATAATCGCCTGGAAGTCCGGGTCACGTGCTTGCTTACATGCACCAAGAGCAGAATCGCCTTCTACTATAAACAATTCACGTTCAAAAACATCTTTACTACGACAATCCACAAATTTAGCAACCCTATTGGACATATCCATACTTCCGGTAAGCTTCTTTTTGAGGTTAAGTCGTGTTTTTTCGGCGTTTTCTCTACTTCTCTTATTTATTAGAATTTGATTACCTATCTTTTCGGCATCTTTAGGATTTTCTATAAAATATACTTCCAAATTGCGTTTAAGCATCTGCGTTAATGCTTCTTGAATGCCTTTATTAGTTATAGATTTTTTAGTTTGATTCTCGTACGACGTAACAGTAGAAAACGAAGAAATAATAACAACAAGTGAATCCTCTATGTCGGAAAAACTTATTTTACTTTCGCTTTTTGTATACTTATTGTTTTGCTTTAAATAAGAATCTATTTTAGAGGTGAATGCACTTTTTACAGCTCTTTCAGGCGCTCCGCCGTGCTCCAAAAAGCTAGAGTTATGATAGTATTCTGCTAAATTTATTTTATTGGAAAACGCAACCGCTACTTGAGCTTTTAATTTATAATATGGTTTATCTTCTCTATCTCTGACTTTTGTTTCTAAATCCCAGTTCTGAACAGGCGTAAGATACTCATCGTTTAAAATCTCTGAGGCATAATCGGAAATACCATTTTTATATAAAAATTCTTCTTCTCTGTATTCTCCGCTATCTTCTTGATACTTCAACACAAAGCGTATTCCCGCATTTACAACCGCCTGACGCTTTAAAACATCTGCAAAATAATCAAACGGTATGTTAATGTCGGTAAATACTGATAAATCCGGTTTCCACTTTATTTTTGTGCCTGTATCTTTACGCTTATATTGCTCTTTAGAAAGTCCGCCTATGTTCTCGCCTTTTTCAAAGTGCAAACTATACAAATATCCATCACGTTTAATTTCTACGTCCATATACTCAGATGCATATTGCGTAGAACAAAGTCCTAATCCGTTTAGTCCGAGCGAATACTCATAACTTTGCTGATTCAATGTATTATACTTGCCACCTGCATAAAGTTCACAAAAAAGTAGTTCCCAGTTAAATTTCTGTTCTTTTGTATTATAGTCAACAGGTATCCCTCTACCTTTATCTTGAACCTCTATGGAATTATCTTTAAAACGTGTGATTTTTATTATATCTCCGTGACCTTCACGAGCCTCATCAATCGAATTTGAAAGTATCTCAAATACCGAATGCTCACACCCGTCAAGACCGTCAGAGCCAAAAATAACCCCCGGTCTTTTGCGGACCCTATCGGCTCCTTTTAAAGAAGATATACTTTCATTATCATATCTATTTTTAGCCAAATTATATCTCCCCGCATTCCTGTAATTTTCTTAATTTATAAATTCCCACAGGACTATAATTATATTCCAAATTAATATGCAGGTCAAACGTTATAAACCCTTTCAAATTTTTGTAATACAAAAACACTTGAACGTAATAAATAAACACTCAAAAAACAAGCAAATAACAAGTAACTAAAAAACAGTAGAAGTCAAATGCATATCCAACCAGATGAGTTATACTTTCAAAAAACAATTATAAAAAGCCATCTATTTACAAGATGGCTTTTTATTTATCCTATCATTTTTAAAACTTGTTCAACCACAAAAACCGCAACCGCCGATGATACGGTAACTATTATCAAATTTTGTTCGAAATATGACAAAATCAAAGCTACTACTAATCCGCCAATAGCACCGGGTAAGGTATTTGCGCCTTTAAAGAAGACTTCCGGTATTGTCATTGATATCAATACTGCACATGGAATATATGCTAAAAATGACTGTATAAATTTATTTTTTATTTTATTTTTAAAGAAAAGTAACGGAGCTATTCTTAAAAACAACATAACAGACGTCATTGCCAAAATAGCCCATAAAAAGGTTTGGTCAGTCATCAATATTACCTCCCTCTACTATTTCTTCTGCTAGTTCTTCTTCAATTTCTTCTATATCCTCATCAACCGGGAATAAAACCGCACCCGCAACCGCACTAACAACAGCGCAGATTATAATTATTATACCTGGTTGCAATCTCTCTCTTATAGCCGGAACGCATTCCATAACAACACTTAACACTATTGCTATGCAACTAACTATCGCATGAGGTTTAGAACGTTTTACAGGTGGCACTATAAGTGCAATAAACATGGCGAAAATCATAATTGAGAGCGCTGATCTAATTGAATCCGGCATAATATTTGTAAATATCATTCCAAGTGAGTTACCTAGCGTAAACCCTATGTACGGAAAAGTTATCAATCCAAAAAGGTAACTGGACCCTAAATTTTGTTTTTGCCTCATTGCAACTACATAAGTTTCATCAGTATTAAAGAAACCAAAAATTATTCTTTGAAGTGTACCCATACTATCATCGAATTTTTGCGCAATTGCTACCGAGAACAAGAAATATCTGCAATTCATTACAAAAATAGTAAGCGCATACATTATTATTGCTACTTCTCCGCCGGAATATAAGTTCTGCGCTGCAGCTTGCCCGGACCCACTATATAATAGCATAGAAAGTAAATGACCGAGTCCTAAAGATATTTTTGCGTTAGTAGCCGCTACGCCGCATGCAAATGCAACCGGAATATACCCTAGGGCAATTGGTAATCCGTCTTTCAAGCCTTTTGAAAAGCCCAAACGCCCAACGGCACTTTTTAATTCTGACAATCTAATCACACCTTTAACAAATCATTTGACAACTTTTTTATAAATATTATAAAAATAGAAGTTTTCGACTACATATTATACTATAATAAAACACAATAGTCAACAAGCTTTTTCCCTTAAATTTTTATTTTTACTATTAATTAAAACAGTAACAAAACAAAAAGATTAATTGACAAATGTTTTAATTTAAATGTAAAATTGTTTATATAATATACATTAATGCATCGATATGTTAACATTTATAATTATTAAAAGGCGGTAAATAACTGTGGATTGTAAAACAAACGAGAACGAAAATTGCATATTTTGCAAAATTTCAAACAAAAATATTCCGGCTAAAATCGTTTATGAAGATGACAAAATTATAATGTTTAATGACTTAAATCCGGTGACACCGGTACACATATTGGCAATACCCAAAACACATATAACTTCCGCAAAGCACATAAATGCAGAGAATAGCGGTTTAATAGCTCACATATTTGAAGTAATAGCGCAAAAAACTGAAGAGCTGGGCCTTAAAGACGGATACCGCATAATAAATAACTGCGGAGAATCTGCAGGTCAAACAGTTATGCATTTACACTTTCACATATTAGGTGGAAAAGAACTCGGTTGGCCCGGAGTTTAATTAAATAAAAGTTTTTACGCCTCTGAACCCAATTTCTCGTTTGTTTGGAGGTGGTTCATTTTAAAAACATAAAAGAGGTGCATAATTATAAAATACTTAGGGTCTATACTAGGATTTTCATACATATGTGCACTTATTTTTTTAAACTTTATAAATCAAAAAAACGCTGTTTACGTACTGGAAGTGTCTTTTATCTTGCTCATAATTTCGCTGGCAATAAAGCCGCTTCGTAGCAAAAAGACTGCACCCACTATATTTTTGTGCATAACAGCGGCATGTATAGTCAGTTTTATTAACTACAATAAAAATATTGTTCCCGTACAGAAATATGAAGGCCAAGAATGCACAATCACAGCTAAAATCACGGACTTACCACACAAAAGCAACAACAGATATTATTACACTATTGACGTAACTGCTATAAATAAAAACGATATTAGAAATTTCAAAACCAGAATGTACTCATCAAAACCGCTAGAGTGTGATTTATATGATGAGATAACGTGCAAAGTGAATTTTTATTTGCCTTATTCCGGTTATTATTTTGATTCGGAATCATATTTTAAATCCAAGCAAATTTACATACTTGCATCATGCAAAGACCCAGACAGCGCTAAAGTTAAGCAAAACGAAAAATATGATTTGTATTATTATATAATAAGGTTAAGGCAAAAAATGCTTTCCATACCGCAAAAATTCTTCTCAAACGAAATAGCTGCGGTGCAAAACGGAATAATTTTAGGAGAAAAAACAAATATCTCTGAAAACACAAAAATAAATCTGCAAAAAAACGGATGCTACCATCTGGTTGTTACTTCCGGAATACATATATCAATTTTGATGACTATATCATTATGGATTTTTAAAAAACTTAAGTTCAATGAAAGTTTTTCGCAAATTTTAACCACAATATTTATCTTCGCATTTATGGCACTGGCCGGATTTTCGCCTTCGGTTATGCGTTCCGGCACTATGTCTATTATATATCTTATAGGATTAGCTATATCCAAAAAAGCCGTTAGAATTAATTCTTTAGGTGCATCGATTCTCATAATATGCACTATTAATCCGGGTGCTTCGCTAGACATAGGTTTATGGCTAAGCGTACTATCTATTTTAGGAATAATAATATTTAACGACAAAATCAAAAATTTTATACACTCAAAATTAAAAAAGAATATAAGCAAAAACAAAATAATAAGATATTTAATCGCTTCTATATCGCTTTCTTTATCGGTTAGCGTTTTTACAACTCCGATCATATGCCTAATTATGGGGATTATACCGCTAACATATGTAATTTTTAATATTATTTTTATACCACTGGGCTCACTTATATTAACAACATCTTTGATATTATCTGTTATGGGCGTTGTGGGCTTACCGGGTTTTCTAATGTATCCGGTAGCTTACGTGAGCGGTATGCTAACAAAGATATTTATAGAAATATCATCAGAAACAGCAAAAATACCGCTATGCTATATTTATATGAAATATCCTTTCTTAAAGTTTTGGTTTGCCATGAGTGCGTTTTTAACAGCTATATGTGTTTTGTTTATTAAAAGTAAAAAACGTATAATTTATTGCTCCCTGATTTCTATAAATCTCATGATTGCAGGTGTGCTTTCTTATCAAGTGTTAAATTTTGATGCTCTAAATATTCGCACCATAAGTTGTGGGAACGGTTTAGGAATAGTAATATCTGAAAATAATCGACGCTGCACACTATTATGCGGTTCAGAAAACACTTCAACTCGTGATTTGAATTATTATGTAAATTGTTCTAATATATCAAAATTAGATTATCTTTGGGTGCCTTATTACTCAGACGATTGCGATAATTTTATAAACGATACTATAAAAAGCGATTTAGTGAAAAGTGTATTCCTGCCAAAAGATTCAGATTTAAAATTACCGGAAACTAAAGGTATCAAAACGTTATATTTTAACGAAAAGGCAAAGCTTTTTGTATGGAACGATTTATCTTTTGAGTATCAAAAAATCAACGACCACATTTACATCTACATAAAAGCTAGAGATAAATCAATAATTCTAATTCCAAACGGCGGAGATGTTGACGAAATCCCAACCAACAAGTTACGCACAGACATATTAATTTCTTATGGCCTACCAAATAATTTTGAAAAGATAAATTTTGATAAAGTTATTTTATATGGTCCGCGTGGAATTATAGATCCATGTATAAAAGTTGTTCCCAATAACACAGCATATAATCTTCGTTACTATGGCAATTTAGATATAAATATTAAAAACGATAAAATTAAAATGGGAGTATAAAAATGGCTAAATTTAATTATAAAAAATTGAAAGAAAGCATAGACAAAAAATGTTTCTACGGACTTTATTTTTTAACAGGCGAAAGCTATTTTGTTGATAGTTTTGAAAAGAAAATCGTTGAAAATATTCTTGGGAGCCAGAAAAACGATTTTAACTTTTTTGTATTTTGTGGTTCTGAAATAGATATAGAAAAATTAGAAATCAATGTTAATACTTTCCCTGTTGGGTCATCAAAAAAATGCATCGTACTAAGAGGATTACCCGTTAGCGATTGGAACGAAAATGACATTAAAAGTTTTACAGAATTAATAATGGATATACCGGATTTTACAACACTTATAATATGCCAAACAAATAAAGAAAGTGGCATAAAAAGCTCAAATAAAATCAAAAAAATACAAAAAACTTCAGAAGAAATAGGCTGCGCCGCTGAAATACTAATGAAAGATATAAACATAGAAAAATGGATAATTGCCGAAGCAAACAGAAAATTTGGTAAAACTCTTAGCGTAAGTTTAGCGGAAAAACTGCGCAAAGAATGCGAAGCTCACACTGCCGAACAATTTATAAATGAACTTAGAAAAATATGTGCTTTTGAAAAAAGCAATGAAATAACCGAAAAATCATTAGATGTAGTATGTAATTCAAAAGAAAACAAAAAAATATTTGACCTACCAAAAGCAATTTTGGCAGGAAACAAAAAACGTGCTTTAGATTTATTGCAACAATTGCTTATCCAAGGCGAGGAACCAATTTCAATTGTTTCTATCATCGGCAGTGAGTATATAGATATGTTCAGGGTAAAAACGTTTATTGAAAACGGCGATAATCCTATGGAGCTTGCAAAAATATTTGATTATAAATCTAAAGAATTCCGTATAAAAAACGCACAAAGAAACTGCCAAAAAAGAAGTATGTGTGCAATAAAACGCTGTCTAAAATTGATATCAGATGCAGACCTTAAACTAAAAAGCACTTCTATTGACAAAACTCTTGTTTTAAGTGAGCTTATTGTAAAACTCATTTAAAAACAATTGCTGCAAAAACTAATGCCAATTAAATTTTAAAAAACTAAATATTAATATTGATTTATACTTTTGGGTATGATATAATATGAGCCGGTTGTGGCTCGTTGGTCAAGCGGTTAAGACACTGGCCTCTCACGCCGGTAACATGGGTTCGAATCCCATACGAGTCACCAAGTTTTTTAAAAAAATGTATTGACATACTTTTAAAAATTATTATAATTAATAGTTGTAAGATGTAAGAAATTTATATATTCCTCGTTAGCTCAGTTGGTAGAGCATGCGGCTGTTAACCGCAGGGTCGTTGGTTCGAGTCCAACACGGGGAGCCAAACAAATCCCCTATTTAAAGGGGATTTCCCTTTTCCCCAAGAATAAAATTTGACGTGGGGTGCATTTATGAAAAATCACGATATTACAAGAGATAAAATCTTTCAATACGCGAAAAATAAGTACGGCACAAATCCAGAATATTTATGGGCGAAATTCCCGAAATATGCTGTTTTAAGAAATCTCAACAACTCCAAATGGTATGTCATCATAATGAGCGTTAAGAAACATAATTTAGGATTATTAGGTGAAGAATATGTTGATATCATAAATGTAAAGTGTGACCCGATAATGATAGGGTCTCTGCTAAACAGCAGAGGATATTTACCTGCATATCATATGAATAAAGGCAATTGGATAACAATACTTCTCGATGGTTCTGTTTCGGAAGGTGATATACTCAATCTTATCGATTTAAGTTACGATATGACGCAAAAGAAAAAATAATTAAATTACAGCCTCTAATTTAGAGGCTGTATTTATTTAAGAGATTTTTAAGTTCAAAATTATCATAGCATTTTGAAAGATTTAAAACCCTCAAAGCAACAGCATTATTCCCCGTTTTTAAGTTTGCTCCTTTTAATTAGATTTTAGCTTTAATATTAATGCTTTTGATATATTACTGTTTAAAAAGTAATCATTTAAAAATGCACTTTGCTTAAACGAAACACTTTCCATGCATCCGCATGTTGATGAACTTTTATATGATTTATAACAATTATTGTTTGATATTACAACATTTTTTAATACATCTACTGTGTATACAAAGTTGAATTTAAAGTTAATATTTTCCAATAATATATTTAATTCGTTTTTTAGCCATTTAATGTAACTTTGGATATTAAATTCATCATAGATAATTTTTAAATCGGTTGAATTTGTATAATGCTCTTCTGATTTACTTATTTTTGAAACGCAGGAATTTTTTAAACACAATTCTATTATTTGTTCAACTTTTTCAGCATCATAGCTATCTGAGATTGAAAATTTTGAAAATTTACCACCTTTTTCAAATGAAACTAAAATTTGATTTGTGTTTTTTGTTTCTTGAATAATATTACCGTTTGATAAATTAAAAAATAGCCCTTTTGCACATTCATGTACAATATTGTATTTAACTATATTTTTTGCTAAAAGCAATTTTTGAATTTCATTTATTTTTTCATTCATAAATATCACCTTCAACAGTAAGCTCGCACATACTTATGGTTGGAGCTCCAATGCCTACTCTGACATTTTGTCCCAATTTAAAACAGTAGCCACCAAAAAAATTCAAATCATTTCCTATATATTCAATTGCGTTAAAGTCTTTTAATAAATTACCTGATAGTTTTAGACCGCCCATAAAATTTTTAATTTCCCCGTCATTTAATAAATAACCAATACCGTTTAGTTCAAAATTTCCGTTATTAGGAGTTATTCCCCCGCTATGTACTTTGCTGATAAATATACATTTTATATATTTGTTTATTATATCCCTTTGGCTCATATTCCCAATAGGCTCAACATAAGTACATCTAGCTCTTGACTGTACATTATATTTATAACTTTCCCTTCTTGCTACACCATGTAATTTACCATCCGTACTGTCAGAAATCTCTGAAGCTAAAATATTTTTTATTTTTCCGTTTTCTATTAAAGAAATGGGTGAAATCGGAATCCCTAAATCATCGTACTTATTTATGCCGGTTAATTCAGGAGCTTTTTTAGGGTCATCTCTTACAACTAAATTACTGTTAAATTGTAATTTTTGATAGTTATCTGAGTAATATTTATAAATATCGTCTTCTAATGTATGGCCTAATATTTCATGAATCAAAAAGCCTGCAGCGTGTGGCGAAAATACTACTGGAATATTTTTATAAATTTTATGAGTTTTATTTGAAACAGAGTGATTTAAAAATGATTTATTTTTATTTATAATTTTAAGAACTTTATCTTCTATATCGCTAAAATCGCCATTAATTATAGGTATCTCCTCTATGAAAGAGTTATGATCTTTATCAAGAACTATTTTTAAAAAACCATAATTTCGATAATCTGTTAAATTATTAATCGATACTTTTTCATTATGCAGATACAAATAACTAAAAAAATTTGCGTTTGAAGATAAAACCATTTTATTAACTTGTGTGAAAAAACGGTTTAATCTATCTAAATTATGTTTTGAAATATTTAATTGGACTTCGTCAACAGATAACATACTTTTAGTTGTTGAAACACTACTTATATTATTATTTTCAGTTCGCTTACCGCTTTCAGATTTTATACGGTAGCTTAAATTTTCTTTTTCATATTCTACCAGTACGTCAAAAATATCTTGGTTATAAACTAACATATTTGGTGTCGCCCTTTTATCTTACAAAATGATTTAAAATTGCTTTTTGATTTTCATACCAACCACAATGTTTTACAGTATCTTTCTGGGCAAGCCCTTGTGATATACAGTTTTTGCAAATATCTTTGTTCTTACAGTTGCAGCACAAACCATCACACGGAGCTGCCAAATTACACAGTTTGTTACCACCGCTTGTCATAATATCCTCAATAGATTGTTTTTGTAAATTACCCAGAACTAAGTTATTCGTAGGGCAAGGTGCAATGTCCATATTGGGTCTGATGGCTATTATTTTGCTGCCTGCACCGCAATTTTGTTGATTAATTTCACATGGTAGTTTTATGGTGAATTTTTCGTCACTGTATCTTGCACTTAGTGATTTCAAAAAACTACTATATTTGCTTATCTGCATATCGGATAAAAAATTATTTTTTAAGGCATTCCCTGTTTTAATGATAAGCCCGATTTCCATAAGTGATATTCCAAGCTCTTTGGCTATACATACCAATTCTTCGATTTCTTGTTCGGATTGATTTGAGATAACAGTGCTTAGCTGACACTCTATCCCGTTTTTCACTATTTCCTTTATAAAACGCACAGCATTTTTATATGATTTAGTATTGTTACGAATAAAATTATGAGTTTTTTCATTGCCATCCAAGCTCACTCTTACGCAACTGCCTGCCACTTTTTTCAGCTGGCATAGGCATTCCAAAATATGATTATTTAGTATCATACCACTTGTAGACACGGAGACAATTATTCCTTTGTTTATAAGCTGATTTACTATGTAATCAAAATAAGGGTGTGCAAGGGCTTCGCCGCCGGTCAGTTGAACTTGAAACGCACCGGATTTTTCTATAATTTGAAGTATATTATCAATATCTTCTTTAGAATTCATAAATCGGTTTTTGGTTTCCAAATAGCAGTGTTTACAATCGAGAGGGCAAAAATTTGTTATTTCCCATATAATCACATCCGGAAGATGGTATGCACTATTCCCTTTTTGTATGTTGTATAAATTTTTTGTTGGAGAAAATTCTACCAATTCGGAATCCGTTAACGGTTCTAAAAAACTTTCCAAATGGTTTTTTACGGTATTTTCATCCGAGTTATATTTTTTGTGCAAATGTAAAACTATGTCATCCACAGAATTCGTACCGTCACAGCATGATAATATGTCATAGGCGCTTTGATTGATTTGCAAAGAATTCCTTATCCCATTTTTGAAAAAAGAATAGCTGTACGAATTCGGCGTATGTTTAATAAATGATTTTTCACATAATTTCAAGAACATATATTTTTCAAATCCTTACGCATTAAACTAAAAATCTCTACTTTTAAAAACTTTATTTGAAATAAACATTAAGCCACAGATAGTGACTATAGATAGCAATATACTTATAAATACTAATTTCTCTAGACTTATATTATGGATATAACAATTAAAACTCGTTTCCATAGATAAACAATCTATAACTAAAAAAATAATACAGGCAAGCATTGTTTTAAAAAAAGCACTCAGCTTAAAAAAGCCGAATGGTGTCATAAAGGCAATCGCAATATTTAAAAACAAAAGATTTAATATAAAATTATATACATTTGTTGCACTTAGCATTGAGACTGCGAAATTTATACAAGTAACAAAGTAAGCGGTTAAAAGCTGAGAAAGTCCTAATAACATTAAAAATAAATATTTGGATATAACAATATCTTTGCGTGTATATGATGTAGTGGTCAGGAATAAGTCTCCACTGCTTTTTTCTTCCAAATAGAAGTATGCTATATTTGCAACCAATATTTCCATGGCAATCATCATGTTCACAACAGCAAAAAGATCATTGGAGTTATACATAATAATTGCTTATAAAACACAGCGTTAAAATATAACCAATAACGGCAAAGAGAGCTATTTTTTGTATTACTATGTCTTTGTATATCAACCCAAACCACTTATTTAATTTTGGCATTTTTCCCCTTAATTTAAAAATAAGAGCACACCAACGCAATCTCAAAACAGATTTGAACGTGTGCTCATTCTAAGTAAAATTATGCGATAAGACCGACAGTAAAAACTGTTCCTACCGCTGGGGCATTACATAAACTAGAAACTGCTACTATCCCACCGGATTTAAATGTTGCTGCCAGCGCGGCAAACCCACCACCTGTAGTAACGGCGCATGCAAACATATTTACTCCTAGTATTTTAGGCTGTTCCATTAAAACGCGCATCCTTTCACTTTGATTATTCGGGGGAAGTATTAACAAGATTCTCGCAAGATTAACTTGAAGCACATCGCCCGATAAACTATATAATAAGTATTTTGCTTCAAAAAACAATACAGAAATCGAACCCTAATAATTATAAAATTTTAATAAAATTTTATTAGTACAAAGTCTTTTTCCGACTGATAAAATCTCAAATAGCGACAAATATGAACTTGAACATTTCCACCAAATACTCAAAGTAATCAGACTTGGGTTGGAGCAGACCCAGGGTATAATTTAAATTAGGATATAAAACGATAAATATATTATTAAAACTATTAAAAATATTTTTTAAATCTTACTATACCGTCTATACTATGTATTGACATCAATTGCGTTATTAGTATAATATTAATTACTTAAACTAATGGGAGGAACTAATAACATGAAAGAATTCTTAAACAAAATTAGAAATCGTTCAATTATTATAGCTATATTAGGAATTTTATTTTCAATTTTGTTAATGACTAACCCTATAAAATCCATAACAACATTTGCTGTAATACTAGGAATACTTTGCTTTACACAAGGAATATGGTGCTTGTTTGACTATATAAATGAAGATAGAGAATTAAGATTGTACAATATGGGGCTGTTAGAAGGATTTTTGTTAATGTCAGTCGGTTTATTGACCGTTTTATCACCTGACAACGCAATATCAACAATAGCGGTTATCGCCGGCGTATGGATAATTTTAGAAAATTTAATAAAAATTCATTTCACAATGAACTACAAAAACGATATAAAAGGTCAGGGATGGATAATTCTATTTTCTACGCTCTGTATAATATTAGGAATTTACGTAATTGGACACCCGATAATTTCAGTCATATCAGCAACCAAAGTTGCAGGATTGGTATTATTATGCTCTGAAATCTATAATTTAATTGCCACGGTAGTAGTATTCTCAAGAGCAAAAAAATGTTTAGACGAATAAAATTAAATACAAAAATTGTTAATTTAGGCATTTAAGCAATAGGGCTTAAATGCCTTTTATCGCGTTTGAAATTAAGCAAAAGAGTGTTTAGCCCATAAAGCAGTAATATGTTAAAAATCGCATCAATAAACCCCGGAAAAAGATTATTTTATATAATCAAAAAACACAGAGACGTTAATCTCTGTGCTTTTTATAATTTTTAAGCTAATCGATTGGTGGACACAAAGGGATTCGAACCCTTGACCTCTCGCGTGTGAGGCGAACGCTCTAACCAACTGAGCTATGCGTCCACACCTAAAATAACAAAGCTAATACTGACATAAACCGCTACAAAACTACATCGCTGTGCAAATTTTTAATACCAATAGCACAGCATCCTGTATTGCTTACTCTTTGCCAACCTGGAAAACTTTTATATAAATTTACTGCATCATTAAAATTATCTACAAAAGGTACCATGTTCTTATATCCTTCAGCTTTAAGCATCTGTTCAAAACTTTTGTAAAAGTTTAAATAAGTGATTTTACACACTGTAAATTCATTATCTGAAACCAGCTTCAGACTTTCACCTACTTTAAAACCCTTAACATAATCAGTCGCAATCCTGCCCTCAGCTTTTTTAATACCTTGAACTATACATCTAATAAATGGAATTTCTTCATTACTTGTAATTTTTAGCTTATACATTAGTACTCCATAATGATATAAAAAATCTTAATTTTGGTGACCCGGACGAGAATCGAACTCGTGTTACCGCCGTGAAAGGGCGGTGTCTTAACCGCTTGACCACCGGGCCTAATAAAACTTGGTAGCGACAGATGGATTCGAACCATCGACACTTCGGGTATGAACCGAATGCTCTAGCCAACTGAGCTATGCCGCCACATCCAAAACCAATCTCACCTGCGTTCTAGCGCCTCTTTATTGTAACACAATATACGTTATTTTGTCAACACATTTTTATAAAATGCGAAAACAAATTTTAATTTTTATTGTTAAATCATTTCCGAAATAATCGCATTAGAAAGCAGCATGCCCTTATCTGTTAGCGAAATTTTGTTGACATCACACTTTACAAGCCCGCTGTTTGAATATATTTTGGCTACATCGATGACTTTTCTCGGAATTTGACTACCAAATATTTTTTTGTATTCATCAAAATTAATTCCATCAGCAAGGCGCATTTTAAGCATTATATATTCTTTTTGCGCCTCAAAAACTCCTTCTGAGATATTCTTAGGCGATTTTATAAACTCTTTTAAATCATTAGGATAATAAAATCTAATGCCGTTGAGCAAACTATGTGCCGACGGACCTATGCCCAAGTAATCCCTAAGATCCCAATATTTTAAATTATGCTTACTTTCAAACCCGCTCTTGGCAAAATTCGATATCTCATAATGAATATATCCATTTTCTTTTAAAGATTTACAAACATATTCATAAATATCTGCACTTTGGTCATCGTCGGGCAAGTTAAGCTGTGGGAGCAAAGAATAAAATTTAGTGTTTTTCTCTATTTTTAGCAAATATGTAGAAATGTGAGGTATATTATTTTCAACACAAAAATCAAAAAAATCATCTATTGTTGCAAGTGTCTGCAAAGAACTGCCGAGCATCAAATCCATGGAAATATTTTCAATTTTCGCCTTTTTTATTTCCGCACAAGTTTTTAAAACATCTTGCACATTATGGCGTCTACCGAGGTTTTTTAGCTCATTATCGTTCAACGACTGAGCTCCAACGGAAACTCGATTCAACCCATAAAAACTAAGTTTTTCAAAATCCACACAAGAATAATCCGCCGGATTTACCTCCATAGTTATTTCCGGATTTAAAACCTTGAACTCTTGCTTTATGCAATCTATAATCTTACAAATATATTCGCTGTTAATCAAACTTGGAGTGCCACCCCCAAGATAAATCGTATCAACAATTTTATTTGTTTTTTTACCCCATTTTCTGACTTCACTACAAACAGAAGAAATATATTCTTCTGTGCATCCGGGAGCCACTGAATAGAAATTACAATACGGGCATTTACTTTTACAAAACGGAACGTGTATATATATCCCTAAAGTATTATCGATAGGATTCATTGTTTAGTCCTCACTAAGCTTTAAAACAGACATAAACGCTTCTTGCGGTATTTGAACGCTACCAAGCTGACGCATACGTTTTTTGCCCTCTTTTTGCTTCTCTAAAAGTTTCTTCTTACGAGTTATATCGCCGCCATAACATTTAGCCAAAACGTCTTTTCTCATAGCTTTTACTGTTTCTCTGGCGATAATCTTTCCCCCAACTGCCGCTTGAATTGGGATTTCAAAAAGTTGACGAGGAATTTTTTCTTTAAGTTTTTCTGCTATCTTACGTGCTCTACCATACGCTTTATCTCTATGAACTATAAACGAAAGCGCATCAACAACCTCACCATTAAGCATAATATCTAATTTAACCAGGCTAGATTCTTGATATGCTGAAATTTCATAGTCAAATGAAGCGTATCCTTTTGTAGAAGACTTAAGAACATCAAAAAAATCATAAACAATCTCGTTAAGTGGCAATTTATAATGAATATCCACACGTTCGGAATCAATATATTTTAAAGAAATATATTCCCCACGCCTATTCTGGCACAGTTCCATTATTGCGCCAATATAACTTGCCGGAGAATAAATATGTGCATCTGCAATAGGCTCCTCGGCAGATTTAATATTACCAGCCGAGGGGTAATTTGTAGGATTATCAATAAGAACAGTACTGCCATCAGTCAAATTTACTTTATAAATTACACTTGGAGCAGTTGTTATTAAATCCAGATTATACTCTCGTTCCAATCTTTCTTGTATTATCTCCATATGCAAAAGGCCCAAAAATCCACATCTAAATCCAAATCCAAGTGCCGTTGAAGTTTCGGGGTCGTAAGAAAGAGAGGCATCGCTAAGTTTTAACTTCTCAAGAGCATCTTTTAAATCACCATATTTTGAACCATCTAGGGGGTAAACGCCGCAGAAAACCATTGGATTTACCTCTCTATAACCAGGCAAAGCCGATTCTGCCGGATTACTCTCCAATGTAATGGTATCGCCAACTTTTGCCGAACTCACAGTTTTTATAGAGGCAGCGATATATCCAACCTCGCCCGCGGTTAACTCATCAACAGGTTCAAGGTTTATAGCTTTAGATATACCACATTCGGTTACCGAAAACGATTCTCCGCCTGCCATAAACTTTATTTTATCCCCTACTTTTACGCTTCCGTCAACGATTTTTACATATACAATTACACCTTTATAGGAATCATAATATGAGTCGAAAATCAAAGCTTTTAGAGGTTTGTTCTCGTCGCCTTTAGGCGGCGGAACCTCTTTTACTATTCTCTCGAGTATATCTCCAACGTTTTGCCCTGTTTTAGCTGATACTTTTGGGGCATCTTCTGCAGGAATACCAATTACATCTTCCACTTCTTTGCAGACTCTTTCCGGGTCGGCACTTGGCAAATCGATTTTATTTATAACAGGTATTATTTCAAGCCCTGCATCAAGAGCAAGATAAGTATTTGCAAGCGTTTGAGCCTCTATACCCTGGGTTGCATCTACAACCAGAACCGCTCCCTCGCACGCTGCTAGTGAACGTGAAACTTCATAATTAAAGTCTACATGGCCAGGAGTATCTATCAAGTTAAAAAGATACTCCTCGCCATTCTTTGCTGTATAATACAAACTAACAGCGTGAGATTTTATTGTTATCCCACGCTCGCGTTCTAAATCCATGTTATCAAGGAGCTGGCTTTCCATGTCTCGTGTTGAAACCGAATTAGTAAGTTCTAAAATTCTATCGGCCAAAGTAGATTTACCGTGGTCTATATGAGCGATAATACTAAAATTTCTTATCTTATCTTTTGAGAATTTTTTACTAGATTTCATTTTCCGGCTCCCGTGCTTGGTTTTTAATTATGAATTTGCTATTTTTTTCATCTCATCAAATTGTTTTTGTTGCCAGTCTAAGAGTTTTACACCATGCTCTTTTATCAATCTTTCCTCTATCATATTTGTAATTTCAGTGGCAAGATACTTCATATTAGCTGTATCATTTATATTCTTCAAATCTTGTAAAGTGTGCCCATAGTTTATATCTAATATTTTTGCTACTACCCATTCATCGCCACGTCTAAATTTAAACAAATCATAGTTGTCGATAAGTTTTTTAGCAACTGTTATAGAGGAATGTATAATATTTTTGAAATTTCTTCCTGTAACGGCTGAACCCGGACGATCTCGACGGTATATGTAGTAATCGTTGTTATCTTGGACTATTCTTGTAACATGTGCATAAGCAAGGAAATTGAAAAGACCGTCTTCATAATGTGTTACGCCCGGCTCAAAGCGCAAATTGTATTTATTAAGGAATGATGTTCTAAAAAACTGAGTTGTTACAAACATTGTTTGTTCTGCCATATCATAATAGGGGTTCATCCATTTTTTGCGACATTTAAATCTAACTTTTGAAGGGTCGTATGAAACTGAGCCAAGGTCAAATTTTGTGCCATCTTCGAACTCTAAAGGACGTTTGGAACAAACGGCATCAACATTATATTTTCTTGCATTTTCATAAAGCTTTTCATAAGCGTATGGTACAATTAAATCGTCGCCGTCCATAAATGCGATATATTCACCTGTTGCTGCATTAATACCTGTGTTTCTAGCAACGCTAACCCCGCCATTTTCTTGATTTATAATTTTAATTCTTTTATCTTTCTTCTGATGTTCCTCTAGAACTCTTAAAGTAGCACCATCGTCTCTAGAACCATCGTTAACACAAATTATCTCTATTTCTTTTAATGTCTGATTTTCTACGCAATCCAAAGTTTCGCCAAGATATTTTGCAACATTATAAACCGGCATAACTACTGAAACCTTAACTTTACTTTCAGGTCCTTGTGGGTAAGCAAGAACTCCTATTTGGACTCCCACAAAATATATGGCTGCAAATATTCCAACAATTGCCGCTACTACTAATAAAGCTACTTTTTTCGAAATCTTTTTCAAGTTTATCACCTATTCCAATCTTATAAAATTTGACTTTTTGAGTTAACTAAATCAATGATTTTAACACATTTAGCTTTTCTTTTTGACTATCAGATGCAGTTATGCCATATTTGTTTAGAAATTCGTCTTCTACTATACTCACCAGTTTTTGAGCATAATACTTTTGATTTTCTGAGTTTTCTAAACCACATATGTCATCATAACACAAATTGATAGTTAATGAAAGTATAAAATCATCACTTCCATCAAAAGTCATATTATTACGGTTAGAAACAAGTTCAGATATTATAACTAAATAATTATCAACTTTTTTCTCTATAACCTCGTTGTTAATCTGCATAGCAGAGCCGGGTCTATTAACCCTTCTAAAATACAATACATTCTCATCTGCTACCAATTTATGTATAAACTGGGCGCTAATACACCCAAAAAGATTATCTTCTCCAAACGACAGCCCTTGTTTAAAGGATATTTTATTATCCATTAAAAATGAATGCTTCCAAAGCTTGTCCAGTACAGAATCTGTGTTTAGTTTTAAGGCTTTAAACGGGTTTTCTTTATCTTTGCGTGAATAAGATTTAATGAGCGAATCATCATATGAATAATCTTTTAAATTAATCTTTTTATCAAAACCAAAATCCAGTTTGCCAAACTGCACTACATCGGCATTATTATTAACAGCGTCTTTGTAGGCCTTTTCATAAGCATAGCTTGCAACATAGTCGTCTGAATCTAAAAACGCTATATAATCTCCTCTTGCTGCAATTATTCCTCTATTTCTGGCAGCGCTGACTCCTGAATTTTCTTGTTCTATAATTTTAATTCTGTCATCACTTTTCTGGTGTTTCTTAAGAATATCCATTACAGAACCTGTTGAACCATCGTTAACGCATATTATCTCTATATCTTTAAGCGTCTGATTTTCAACGCTGTTTAAGCACTCATCAAGATATTCCTCTGTATTATAAACAGGAATTACTACTGATACTTTAACATCGCTTCCGGGGTCGGAAGTTATTTTTATTTTATTGGTTCCAACTCCTATGCAATAAACCACAACCATTACAAAAACAAATACAAACGAACATATTAAAATTCTTTTTGAACTCTTTTTCAATTTTATCCCTCCAATCGGTTTATTATTTTTAGGATATTAAATTGCAAAATCCTTCATGGAAAGATTAATTCTTCCTTTATTATCTATCTCTGTTATGCGAACAGTTACTTCTTGACCTTCATGCAAAACATCAGTAACTTTATCAACTCTACGATTACAAATCTGTGAAATATGGCAAAGGCCCTCTTTCCCCGGAGCAAATTCTATAAATGCACCAAAATCCATAATTCTTACAACTTTACCTTTATAAACCGCTCCAACTTCAGGGTCGGTTGCTATATCTTTTATAGTTTTAAGTGCTTTTTGGCAGTTTTCTAAGTCTGTTCCTAAAATAAATATATTTCCGCTTTCTTCTATATCTATTTTAACATCAAAATCAGAACAAATCTTTTGAACAACTTTTCCGCCAGAACCTATAACATCACGTATTTTATCAACAGCAACTTTAAAGGTAAGCACTTTTGGAGCATATTTTGAAAGTTCTTTACGTGGTTCCGGTATGGCTTTAAGTATTACTTCATCTAATATATAATTGCGTGCTTTATGAGTTTTTTCAAGTGCCTCTTTAATTATTTCTTTTGTAAGCCCTTTTATTTTAAGATCCATCTGAATTGCTGTTATTCCTTTGTGAGTACCTGCAACTTTAAAATCCATATCTCCAAAGAAATCTTCCAATCCTTGTATATCTACCATAGTCATAAACTTATCGCCTTCCGTTATCAAACCGCAGGAAATCCCTGCAACAGGGGCTTTTATCGGGACTCCGGCGTCCATAAGCGCAAGCGTTGAGCCGCAAACCGATGCCTGTGAAGTTGAGCCATTAGAAGAAAGAACCTCTGAAACAAGACGCAAAGCATACGGGAATTCTTCTTCTGAAGGGATAACCGGCACTAATGCTTTTTCTGCCAAAGCTCCATGACCAATTTCTCTACGACCCGGCCCACGGCTTGGACGAGTTTCGCCTACGGAATAAGAAGGGAAATTATAATGATGAATATAACGCTTAAATTCCTCAGTATCTATACCGTCTAAAAGTTGACGGTCGCTTATCGGACCTAATGTTAAGGCAGTTAAAACCTGCGTTTGACCTCGAGTAAACATTCCGGAGCCGTGAGTTCGTGGTAAAAGTCCAACTTGGGCATCAAGCGGACGCATCTGATCCATTTTTCTACCATCAACACGTTTTTGCTCGTGCATAAGCCAATCTCTAACTATATGTTTTTGCGCCAAATACAAGCATTCATCTATCTTTGAGGTTTCTTCAGGATACATTTCATCAAATTTTTCATGGGCTTTTTGATAAACCGGAATTAAATTCTCGTCACGAATAGTTTTATCAGGCGTATAAAGCGCTTTTTCTAAATCTTCGTGAACATAATTTTCAATTTGGCTCAGCATCTGTTCAGAAGGTGCAGAACTCTCATATGAAAATTTTGGTTTGCCAATTTCGGCTTGAATATCTTTAATAAACTCTACAATCTTTTTATTTGCTTCATGAGCTGCTAATATAGCCTCATACATTTTTTCATCAGAGACTTCTTTTGCCCCTGCTTCTATCATCGGGATTAATTTTTCTGTTGATGCAACAGTCAAAGAAAGCGTAGATTTAGCACGTTGTTCAGCTGTCGGATTTATAATAATTTCATCGTCAACAAGGCCAACAAACACACCGGAAATAGGGCCGTCCCAAGGGATATCCGATATACTAAGTGCAATAGATGTCCCAATCATTGCAGTTACTTCCGGCGAACAGTCTTGGTCAACAGACATAACAGTACATACAACCGATACATCATTACGCATATCTTTAGGAAAAAGAGGTCTAATTGGGCGATCTATTACCCTTGAAGTTAAAACGGCTTTATCAGAAGGTTTACCCTCTCTTTTAGAAAAAGAACCCGGTATTTTACCCACCGAATAAAGTCTTTCTTCAAAATCTACAGAAAGTGGAAAAAAATCTATGCCTTCTCTTGGCGCTTTTGAAGCCGTAACAGCTACATGCACGGCGGTGTCGCCATATCTAACCATACACGAGCCATTGGCCAACTGAGCAAACTTTCCTGTTTCTACTACAAGTTCCCTACCGGCCAATACGGTCTTGAATACCTTATAATTTTCAAACATTAAACTCCTCCATAGTTACATATATCTAACTTTTAATCCATTAATCCTTATTATAGCATTTATTAAATGTTTTAAGCAAATTATATTATTAAAATAAACTTTTTGCAACAAAAAAAGATGCCTAATATATATCGGCATCTTTTTATTATAAGAAAAATCTTATTTACGTAATCCAAGACGGCTTATTAAGCTTCTGTAACGTTCAATATCTTTGTTAGTAAGATAGTTTAAAAGGCTACGACGTTCACCAATCATTTTAAGCATTCCACGTCTTGAATGGAAGTCTTTCTTATGAGTTCTCAAATGTTCAGTCAAATCGCTAATTCTTTTTGTAAGAAGAGCAACTTGAACCTCTGGTGAACCGGTATCGCCTTCTTTAGTAGCGTACTCAGCAATAATAGCATTTTTTTCTTCTTTTGTCATTTTTAACACCTCTCTAAATTTTACCCTACCTGCAAAAATGCAGCAAACACAGAAAAAATCTACGTAATTTCCGAGTAAGGGGGTACATAGTACTTAATTATTGTATCATTTTTTAACACACTTGTAAAGCAATTTCTAGGCGAGTTTTTCAGACATCTCTAACATACATTTTTTGCAAATCTTCTTGTTTTTGAAATTCAGAACATCATTAGCTTCTCCGCAAAATGTGCATTGAGGCTCATATTTTCTCAAAATTACATTCTCGCCCTCAACAAAAATTTCCATAGGGTCGCCGGGATTAATATCAAAACTTCTTCTAAGTTCCTTTGGCAATACCACTCGCCCTAGCTCGTCTACTTTACGAACGATTCCTGTAAATTTCATAAAAACTTCACCTTTATTTTCTAAATTTAAAGTAAAAATATTTTACCATTATTTGGTGTTTTATGTCAATATATGTATTTTTTTGAAATTAAAACAATCTTTATAAATTTAAGCGTAATAATTAATATAAATTTTGAATAATACTTAAAAAACACACTATCAAAAACACCGGAGGCGCTATTTATGCTTAACTATATATGGAGTGCGATGATGATTATAAGTATAATCTCGGCAGCAATAACCGGAAGAATGCAACAACTTTCATCAGCAGTTTTAAGCGGAGCAACCGATGCTATAAACCTTGTAATATCCATTCTTGGCATGATGTGCTTATGGACAGGAATAATGAAAATAGCTCAGGCCTCCGGCATTACATCTGTTGTTGCAAAACTATTTTCACCCATCATAAAGTGGCTTTTTCCCGGCTGCGATACGCAAAGCGATGCCGCAAAAGCAATATGTTTAAATCTTACCGCTAATATGTTAGGGCTAGGAAATGCCGCAACTCCGTTTGGAATAAAAGCAATGCAAGAACTTCAAAAAAACAATATCCACCCAAATATAGCCACAAATTCGATGGCTATGTTTGTAATAATGAATACTGCATCTTTACAAATAATCCCAACATTTCTTTGCGCTCTTCGTCACAAATACGAATCGCCTAACCCTATGGGAGTACTACCTATAATATGGATTACCTCTATAATATCGCTTGTTTTTGGGGTTGCTTGTGCAAAATGTTGCGAAAAATTTAAGAGGTATCAGCCATGAACTCAATTGGTTTTTATATAATGCCTGCTGTTTTGACTATAACTATATTATGGGCAATATTTAAAAAAATATCCGTATTCGATTTGTTTTTACAAGGTGCAAAAGAGGGTTTTAACACCACAATAACGCTAATACCTACATTTGTAGGATTAATCACCGCTATAACAATGTTAAAAGCTTCCGGCGCATTAGATATATTTTCAAATTTTTTGAGTCCTATTTTTTTAAAACTAAATATTCCGCCAGAAATCGCTCCGCTAACACTTATGAAACCAATATCCGGCAGCGGCTCAATAGCAATACTGGACAACATATTTAAATCCTACGGCCCGGACAGTTTTGTCGGGCTTGTAGCCTCCGCAATAATGGGCTCTACGGAAACGACTTTTTATACCATAGCCGTATACTTTGGCGCAACAAAAGTAAAACACACAAGGCACACTTTGATTTGCGCACTTTTAACAGATCTTACAGCCATAGTTGTTGCTATATGTTTAATAAAATTAACGTCGAATAATTTGTAAATATAAGGGAAACATAAAACTGTTGTCAGAATATGGTTGACGGACAACTTTTTATATGCTATCATCTACACCGTAAATCGCAGAACTATACTTTTTTGATATATTTTTTTAGCAAATTTGTGCATTTTATTGTTGTCAAACTCCAAGTTTAGAAAACAAAAGGAGGAACGAAAAATGTTCGAGAATGAATTTATGTCAAGAGAATTAGACCTAGATGAATTAAAAAATGTTGGCGGAGCAGATCGTGGCAAGAATTTCATAAATGGCGGTACTGCAGTTGTGGACTCCGACAAAATCGATGATGAACTTTTTCCGACTTCTAAATGTCAAAAATGCAACTGCGGGAAATTTTGCCAGCGGTTTAATGGCGTGAATCTGGATATTTGTGGTAATTGCGTTTATTCTTTTGCCCCACAAAAAGACTCTGCAATACTTTACTGCACTCAACAAAAGAAAAACTGATTTTAAACCCATTTTATAACAACAAAATAAACCGACATCGCATATTTTTTAAGTAAATTGCGGTTCGGTCATTTTTTAACTTTAATTTTTAATAAATAAATTTGGGAGTGCCCTAAAAGAAGAGAAAAGAAAAAACTGTACCCGATACACTTTTTAAGACCAACATCTTTTCTAGTGCCTTGTAACTTGAAAATTAGGTCTGCTAATTTATTCTCTTTCAATCAGACACTTTTTTGTAAAGTATGCTTGACATATTCGCGTTGTAGTATTATACTCTAAAAGTAAAGTTGACTTTACTTTTACTAAGGAGATGATATGTTGAAAAATAATCTTGAAAAAATGAGAAAGGACAGAGGACTAACGCAAGATGATTTGTCGGATATTTTGCAGGTTTCAAGACAAACAATATGTTCACTGGAAAACGGCAAATATAACCCGTCAATTATATTAGCGTTTAAAATTGCAAGATTTTTTGAAACCAGCATTGAAAATATTTTTTTTTATGAGGAGTAACGGATAATGAAAAGTAAGAAAATTTCTATTTTAATAATTTTATTCGGTTTAATTTTAGTTGGAACAGCAGTAGGAATAATATTTTCTGGCATAGATAACAATGGAATAACAGGTATATTGTCTGGAGTTGGTGCAGGAGTGTTGGTCATAGGAATGGCTAATTTTCTTGAAAGCTGTATTTATAAAAAGAAGCCCGAATGGTATAAAAAAGTAATTATAGAGCAAAGTGACGAAAGAAATGTTGCTATAAACAATAAAGCTAAAGCAAAAGCCGGAACAATGCTCATGTACCTAAATTTTATACTGACTATGGTAATGAGTGTTTTACATATTGAGCAGTGGGCAACGTTTTCCTTATTACTGGTTACATTACTGTATCAATTTTGCACTATGATTTTGTTTGTTAAATACAAGAAAGATTAGTTTTTTGGGAGTGTCTAAGTGAAGTAGAATAAATTATCAGACCTAATTTTTAAGTTCCAAGACACTAGAAAAGATGCTGGTCTTAAAAATGTATCTAGTACAGTTTTTTCTTTTCTCTTCTTTTAGGGCACTCTCTCATAGAATAATTATATTATAATTTTTTCCCTTTATATGATAAAATACTAGACGATAACAAATTAAGATTTTTATGGAGAGATTTTTATGGAAAAACGTCCCCTTTTTAGGGAAATCAAGTCATATGATGAATTTACAAAATATTATTGGTATCGTGATGAATTATCTAAGATATGTAACCAACTTGGCATAGATCATACGGGAACAAAGCAAGAACTAAATTACAATATTAAAGAATATTTTAAGGGCAATTTAATCAAGAAAAGACGTATTTATTCTTCTAAAAGGCATTTAAAAGAAATTGGATTAGAATGTTCTTTAATTGAATGTGATTTCTCTTTCAATGCAAAGTTCAGAGAATATTTTTCACAGCAAACAGGAGTAAAAAATTTCAAATTTACTGCTGATATGGCATCCGCATGGAGAAAAGTAAAGCGAGATCACGATATGACTTTTACAGTTCAAGATATGCTGGATATATATTATCATAAATCAGATTATGCAAAATATGACAATTCTTCTTGCGAATGGAATAAATTCTTGAAAGATTTTTGTTCAGATAAAAGAAACATAAAGTTCAAGAACAAATTAAAAGCAGCTTCTATTCTTTGGAAAATTATCCGAAATTCTACTTTACCTAAGGTTTATTCTTATGATTTAGTTGAAAAACACCGAAGTTTATTACAAAAAGATAATTAAGGAAATTAATTTATATGGAAAACAATGGGAAGTGCCATAAAAGAAGAGAAAAGAAAAAACTGTACCCGATACATTTTTTAAGACCGGCATCTTTTCTAGTATCTTGGAACTTAAAAATTAGATCTGATAATTTATTCTACTTCACTTAGACACTCCCATAAATTTAGTCTTCATCTATAAACTTGCTAGCAAGTGCATTCAAGGTCAAATCCGCAGTCTTTCCGTTTATAAACTCATAATAAGCTTGCGACCCAACCATAGCAGCGTTATCCCCGCAAAGCTTCTTTTGCGGCACAAAAAGCTCATATTCGTTTTTATCGCACTGATAAGAAAGTTCCTTCCTCAAAAGCGAGTTTGCAGAAACTCCGCCGGCAATTGCCAAAGTTTTATAATTAAGATATCTTGCGGCTTCTATAAAGTGACTGACAAGATGATCCACAACAGATTTTCTAAACGTTGCAGCTAAATCGTTTACCGGCAACTTCTCGTCTTTTTGCTCAAATTTATTAATTATATTTATCATAGCAGTTTTTAGTCCGGAAAAACTATAGTCAAATGTTCCGGGTTCTCCACTCAACGGAACAGGTAGTTCAAAAGCATCGGGATTACCCTTTTCGGCTTCAATATCTAACTTTATTCCGCCCGGATAATCAAATCCTAAACGACGCCCGACTTTATCGAAAGCTTCCCCGGCGGCATCATCTCGAGTGCACGCAATCGTGCGTATTTTCGTATAATCGCAAACCTCAAGAATATGCGAATGCCCACCGGAAACAACCAAACATAAAAATGGCGGTTTAAGGTCCGGATTGCTTAAATATAGAGAAGCTATGTGGGATTTTATATGATGTACAGGAACAATCGGAAGTCCTGTAGCCATAGAAATCCCTTTGGCAAAATTGACTCCTACCAAAAGCGACCCTATAAGCCCCGGAGCATAGGTTACTCCTATAGCAGAAATATCTTTAAAATCAATATTAGCATCACGCATGGCAGAATCCGCCAAAACAGAAATTGCTTCTATATGTTTACGTGATGCGACTTCCGGCACGACACCACCATAAACTTTGTGTATATTAACTTGTGAAGACACAGCAGTACTAAGAATTTTTCTGCCGTCTTCAACTACTGCAACAGCGGTATCATCGCACGAAGATTCGATTGCAAAAATTTTCAAAATTTACACTTCTCCTAGAAATTATTTACTAATGTGACTATCGTGTCGAACTTATTATAGCATATTGGCATTAATCTTAAAAGTGCTTTTCAAAGCCATTGTTCTGCCGTTAATCTTTTTTAAAAAATACATTACGAATTAACAAAACCGCCCCTATATAACACAAAATCCACAGGAAATTTTGATATTTATTTTTTCGTAGCTTTACACTTCTGCTAAAAATTATTAATATTATTAGTCATTATTATGGCGTCTTCTATGGGCTTTTCGTAAAAACTTTTTCTAACTCCCACCACTTTAAATCCTAATTTTTCATATAAGCCAATTGCGGATTTATTAGATTTTCTAACTTCAAGCGAAAGAAACTTTAATTTGGTTTCTTTACTATAAGAAATCATATTTTTTACAAGCGCAGTGCCTATTCCTTTACATCTAAATTCTTTTTGCACCGCTACATTATAAACATATCCTTCTCCCGCAACAGAATACATTCCCGCATAACCCACAATATCATCTTGCATTTTAGCAACTATCATATACGAATGCCCATTTGAAAGAGTAGATTTAAAAGTTTCTTCTGACCAATTTATAGAAAAATTCTCTTTTTCTATTTTAGCGGCGCAAGGCACATCACTAATTTGCATTGGAAATATTTTAATCTTTTGCATCAAACCACGTCTTTCCCACCGCTATATGGACTTCAAGAGGGACACAAAGCGATACCGCATTTTTCATTTCTGATTTTAAAATCTTCTCAACTTTTTCTACTTCTTCCTCAGGAGCTTCAATTATTAATTCATCATGCACTTGCAAAATTAGCCTGGATTTAAATTTCTCTTTTTTTAATTTCTCATAAACATTTATCATAGCAAGCTTTATTATATCCGCCGCACTACCCTGAATCGGCATATTTCTGGCAACACGTTCACCAAATGCACGCAAATTATAGTTAGTAGATTCAAGTTCAGGCAAATATCTGCGTCTATGAAAAATAGTTTCTGCAAAACCGTTTTCTTTTGCGGATTTAATTGCTTGCTGCATATATTCATCTACGCCGCTATAATGCTCTAAATACCTGTTAATATAGTTCTGTGCTTCATAACGGCTTATTTTTAAATCTTGAGCGAGCGAAAAAGCTCCCATGCCGTAAAGAATACCAAAGTTAACCGCTTTAGCACGAAAACGCATTTCCGGAGTAATCATGCTGGCAGGAATATTTAAAATCTGAGAGGCTGTTGACGTATGAATATCTTCACCGGTTTTAAAAGCATTTATCATATTTTCATCTTTAGAGATATGCGCCATAATCCTTAGTTCTATTTGAGAATAATCCGCATCAATCAACATACAACCGCTCTTAGCCACAAAGTACTTCCTAAGCTCTCTACCTCTTGGAGTGCGAACAGGAATATTCTGTAAATTGGGTTCCGTAGAGCTTATACGCCCTGTACGAGTCTCTGTTTGATTAAAAGATGAATGTATTCTACCATCCGGCATTATAAGCTTAAGCATAGAATCGCAGTACGTAGATTTAAGTTTAGAAAGCGCACGATATTCCAAAATTAAATCTATAATCTCGTGCATTCCTTTAAGCTTTTCAAGCGTTGCCGCACTTGTAGAATAACCTGTTTTACCTTTTTTGCCTTTAGGTAATGCTAACTTTTCAAATAAAACAGTCCCCAATTGCTTAGGAGAATTTATATTAAAGTCCATTCCTGCAAGTTCATAAATTTTATTTTGTAAATTACATATGTCTTGCCCTAAAACAATGCCATACTTTTCAATGCCTGATCTATCAACATCAAATCCTATATTTTCCATATCCGCCAATACTTCGGCCAAGGGTTGCTCAATATTAAACAAAAGTTCGGTTTGACCTTTCTCTTTAAGACATTCCAAAAAGTTTTCATAAATGCATGCGCAAAAGTAAGAATTTTTAACACTATCTATATCAGGCACGTCAACTCCCGAAAAATCAGGACTTGCTACCACTTGCTCTTCTGCAAGGCGGTCTATATCATAATTGTTAGCAGACGGATTCAAAAGATGTGCCGCAAGCATAATATCAAATTTTTGAGCAGTAAAACTAATATTCATTTTTAAAAGCGTACGCAACAAATTTTTTAAATTATGCACTACTATAATTGTACTTTTACAGCACAAAACAGATTCTAAAACACTCGGAAAATCATCCATTTCTGAACTTAAAATATAAACTTTAGTACCATTCAAACAAACAGAAATTTTATTGATTTGAAAATCTTTAATTTCCGCACTAAAACCTATAAATTTACTGGATTCAAGTTTTTTTAAAAACAAGCTTATGCTTTTTTTGTTATTGCAGAAATTAACATCGATTTTTGGAGAACCCAAATTTGAATCAGCGCCAAGCCCAAACTTATCCATAAACGAAAAAATTTCTAAATCCGTAAGTATTTTCTTTGATTTTTGAATATCGGGAGAAGACTTTTTAAAAATCTCAGGATTAATCTCAATAGGAACGTTTTTATTTATTTCTCCCAAGTCGTAACTCATAAACGCATCAGTTTTACCGCTTAAAAGCTTAGTTTTTAAATTATCTTTGATATCTAAATTTTCTAAATTTTCATAAATGTTTTTTACACTACCAAATTTAGAAATCAAATCTTTGGCTGTTTTTTCGCCTATACCACGCACGCCGGGGATATTATCTGAAGAGTCGCCCTGAAGCGCCTTAACATCTATTAACCGGTGTGGTGTAACACCATAAACTTCTTTAACTTTGGCCTCATCATAAAGCTCGGCTTCCGGTTTACCAAACTTAGTTTTGGCAATTCTTACATTAACTTTATCTGAAACAAGCTGTAAACTGTCCCTATCTCCCGTGGCTATAACACATTCGAAACCTTCATTCTCGCAGTATTTCGCAAAAGTGCCTAAAATATCATCGGCTTCATAGCCCTCGCACGTTATTAGCTTGTACCCTAAAGAAATAAGCAATTCTTTTAAAATCGGCATTTGACTTGCAAGTTCCGCAGGCATACCGTGCCGATTGGCTTTATATTCTGAATACATTTTATGGCGAAATGTAGGCGAAGGTAAATCAAATGCAATAGCTACCGAATCCGGAGTTACTTCAGACTCTAACTTTTGCAAAGTTGACAAAAATCCGTATATAGCATTAGTCATTTGCCCTTTTTTGTTTGAAAGCATTTTAATACCATAAAACGCTCTATTTAGTATACTGTTCCCATCAAGTACTAAAAACTTCATATATTAAACACGCTCCAATCCAATAAAAGCTCTACTATTAATTGTTACCAGCAAGTATAAACATTATTTTAATATAAAACAAAAGCAGAGTAAATGTTTACTCTGCTATTAAATACAATTTCAAAACAAATCGCATGTAAAACTATTTCATATTATGCCAAACATTTTTTATGTCTTCGTCTTCTTCAAGAACATCTAAAAGAGCGTTCACTTTTTCCGACTCTTCATCAGAAAGAGAAACGTATGTATCGGGCACCATACCGATTTCTGAAGAAACAATGTTATAGTTTTTATTCTTAATATAATCAAGCACAGAATTGTAATCTTCTTTTTCTGTGTATATTACAAAGCAGCCATCTTCTGCGGAAAAATCTTCTGCGCCCGACTCTATTGCGCTTTCTTCAAGTTCAGATTCATCTAAATCCTCAGAATCTATAACTATTATCCCTTTTTCTTTAAACATAAACGAAACGCAACCTGCAGTTCCTAAATTTCCACCACGTTTACTAAAGTAATGTCTAAGATTTCCCGCAGTTCTGTTTCTGTTATCAGTCAAAGCTTCAACTATAACAGCTACGCCCGACGGTCCATAACCTTCATATGTTATTTCTTCATAATTATCGCCATCTCCGCCAAGAGCTTTCTTTATTATTCTTTCTATATTATCGTTTGGAACGTTATTGGCTTTTGCTTTAGATATTGCATCTCTAAGTTTTGAATTCGTGTTTGGGTCCGCACCGCCCTCTTTAGCAGCAACGGCGAGTTCTCGGCCTATTTTAGTAAATATCTTAGCGCGCTGAGCATCAGTTTTTTCTTTCTTTCTCTTTATATTACTCCATTTTGAATGCCCTGACATTTAATTATTCACCTCATATTTGTTTTTAATCATTATGTTTTATATTTTATTATTTTTTTGTTAATATAGCAACCAAAAAATAATTTTACAACTTAAGACAGCTATATGGTATAATCGCTCTTAATAGCGTCGCTAAAATACAGGACTTAATAATAGGGCTCAAGAAAGTTGGTAATTTTAAATGTTAAACTTGGATAAGACAAAATTGAAAATTTTATCTTTTAGTATTGCAAGCGTATGCTTTGCAGGCATAGTGGGTACTCAAGCATTTTTTGCTTATAATAAAGCTCGCAATCATACTCCAGCTCAAAGCCAAACGCAAAATCAAGAACAAATAGAAAAAGCACTTCTTAAAAATAATAGTAAAAATTTAAAAAAGAGCTACGCAGAAGTCCCAAATAAAGTAAAAACTAACCCTAGTACAAAAAAACCAGACCCGTCAAACGAGGTATATCCGGAAATAACTGCCGACATGGTAATATCTTTAGGCCCAAACTGTAGACCTGCGCATCACCTTTCAAATAGCGGGCTTAGACTTCAATCCGCTCCGCTGGATTACATGATGGGCTACAGCTTAAAAACGGCTTTACATCTATACGAAACTAAGTTTGAAGACTATTTTGAAAGCGTAAGTCCCTCGCCTAACGCATCGGATAAAAAACTATTAAGAGTAACTGATACTAAAAATAATGTTATTTCTGTCCACCATTTTAAAAAAGACGCTCCATTTGAAAGCGAAAAATCAAGAATAAGAGATTTAATGAAAAGTCGTGCCGAAAAAATTGATTCTGGCTTTAATAACGCTCAATCTATAGTATTTGTAGGCTGCTGGCCAAAAGCAAGCACAAATGAATTTAAAACTTTCTTACAAGGAATAAAAAACAAATATTCCGGAAAATCGCTAACAATCGTAAATATTAAAGACGACCGCAGTGCAAGCAGTGACCACGCCTCACGATCAGTATTATGCGATGAGAAAGATATGAAAGTAATTCAGTACACATTTAACGATAAAGGCGACTGGAAAGGCAACACAGAGCTTTGGAGCAAAGTTTTAAAAAGTATTAAACTTAATAAATAGATTTTAATTTTAAAAAACAATCCCATAGAACCGGTAAGGTCTATGGGATTTTTAATACATCCGTTCTTATTTATATTTATATCTTTTCCGACAAAAAACGCAATAAATTTGCGCAATTTGTGGCAACGCTAGCCAATTTTTAAGGAAGCGTTGACAAAATATTATGGTTGTGTTACCATGCTACCATAAAAAATCGCAGGGGGAAAAATGAAAATGGCATTCAATAAAAAAATATGTGCAAAGATTCTTATTGCAATATCTAGTTTAATTACTGTTTCAGCAATTGCATTGGCATCCACATCGGCAATAATGTTACATAATGCATCAAAAAGTGCAAAATGTAAAATGATTGTAGATAAAAAAGATTTAGATGAATTCGAATTTATATCAATAAATTCTTCGGCCGATGAAGTTAATTTTATTCCTGCCGAAAAATTCGGATTAGAAATTTGTGGGCCGGGTGAAGATGGCTCGTCTAATTGGGAGATCAAAAATAATACTTTAGAAATAAATACAAACTATTCCAAAGATAAAAAAGTTAATTTTGGTTTTCTAAACTTTTATGTTACACTTAATGAAAAATCCAATAAAGAATATATAAATATTTATTATCCGAAAGATAAAAAGTTTAGCACGGTTTCATTAGGCACACCTAACGCAAACATCTGCGCCTCAAATATTAAGGCAGAAAAACTTATATTTATTACGACATCAGGGAATGTAGATGTCGCTACTGATAACTTTAACTTTTTAGTTGCTAATACGATATTCGGAAATATTAACATTAAAGATAATTCTAATGGTGGTAATGAGTTGACCAGCCTCCTTAGGGCAACGTCCTCATTTGGAAATATAAATGTTTCCTCTAATAAAGCAAATTCCGATTGCTTATATACAGCAGAAAGCGATAGCAAACTAATAGAAATCGATGGTAATAAATTTAATGAAGATTTAAAATCTAACTTAATGGATAATACTTTGGATCGTAAGAATGCAACTTTAACAATACGTGCTGCCTCCAAAAAGGGAAGCGTTCGCATCGATTTCAAAAAGTAATTATGTTTGTTAAATCAATATAAACAACATTGGTTTTGATAAAAAGCAGAAGTTTCTAATATTCTCCAAACACAAAGGAGTAACATTAGAAACTTTTATTTTATCTATTTACCCCACCAAAACGGACCATAAGCAATCGCAAACAGTATAAATCAAATTAATACAATTAAACATGTTTTGGCATTAACCATCTTTAAATAATTTTTACCGCAAAAATAAGCCCCGGCATATGATATATGTCAGGGTTTTTATAATCTATTAGTTACTTTAACAAATAACTATTTGGTTATTACTTTTTGTTGCCAACTTTTCTTTTTGCACTTTGGGCAACGCATATATCTCGTCCTGTTGATATGCAAAGCCCATAAAATACTACTATACTTGGGAACATATTTATAATTACATTCCTTGCATTCGTAATATCCGGCTAATTGCTCTATACGTAACAGCGAGAGCAAAACTGTAAACAAGTAGACTGACAATAAAACTATAACTTAGCATATAACTGCAAATCGGACGTCAAACAACAAAACTATAATCATAACTGATAAACACGCGGCAACACTTGCTACACCTATTATAATTTCCGTAATTAGTAGCTTTTTATCCGGTTCTTCTTTTTGATCTTTTATTTCTTTTAAATCTTTCTCCGTTTTTTCACCGCAAGTATTTATTGCCAAGTTCCTACATCAAACCATTGCTTTGAGTATTATTTTTACTTTAATTATGGCGGAGAAGGAGGGATTTGAACCCTCGCGCCGATCGCTCGACCTACACCCTTAGCAGGGGCGCCTCTTC
>CAYUTE010000176.1:0-2342 GCA_964447545.1 uncultured Eubacteriales bacterium | reverse complement strand
TTTGGAAGAGTTGAGAAAACAAAAAAGGATAAACAAAAATTTTTCTAAAGATGAAAAAATAAAAAAATATGTTGATGCTATTTTAAATTTTAAATGTGACGGTATAACAAAAAGCGATTTGAGAGCCTTGAAAATTGTTAGTGGTGCTGAATTTAAGGCTTTTTGGGATGAAAATGTACAAAAAATAATCAACATAATGAAAAATGAGCATAATATATTTTTAAGTCGGTGTGTTGACGGATATTATTTGTATAAAAAAGAATGTAAAAAGAATAATTGAATATTTTCTCAAAACCTGTTATAATTCTAGTATAATGTTGATACATAATATTTTATTTTATGAATTGGCTTTTATGGGTTTTCCTGAAGTGATTCATGGTCTCAAAATAGAGTATTATTATCCAGAAAAAGAAATTGAAATTTTAGGATTTAATGGGAAAACGGAACTTAAAATAAAGGTTATGATGAGATTATGGGAAGTCTTGAAGAAAAACAAAAACAATTTTGTAAAGAGTTTCTAATTGATTTGAATGGAACACAAGCGGCAATTAGGGCAGGTTATAGCAAAAAGACTGCTAATCGTATTGCTAGCCGTTTGTTGACAAATGTTGACATTCAAGTCTATATCAAAGAACTAATCGAAAACAGAAATAAACGCATCAAAATAACGCAAGATGAGGTGGTAGCTAATATTATTGAAGTTATGAATAGATGTATGCAAAAAGTTCCTGTAATGGCTTATGATAAAGAAGAAAAAGACTATATTCAAGTTGAAGATGAGAATGGTCAAGGGGTTTGGAAATTTGACAGTCAAGGGGCAAACAAAGCCCTTGACATGCTTATGAAGCATACAGGCGGTTATGAAACGGACAACAAGCAAAAAGCGTTCAACATTTCTGTAAATCGTGAGGCGGTAGAGGTTGAAGGAAATCCAGTTTAATTGGAAATACCCAAAAACATTAGAGCCTGTTTTTAGCTTCAAAGGTCGTTATATAGCGTTGACAGGTGGCAGGGCAAGCGGTAAATCGTGGTTTTTGGCTCATTATTTTCTTGATTTGTTGCTGTACAAAAAAGCGGACTTGTTATGTGCTAGAGAGTTTCAAAACTCCATATCAGAGTCAAATTACAAACTATTTAAAAACATTATTGATAAGTATAAATTACCCTACGAAGTACAATCAACACGCATAAAGAGTCTTACAACAGGCTCTCAAATAGTTTTTATTGGCTTATCTGATGTTACAGCTGATAATGTTAAATCTTTTGAGGATTTCAAGTTTGTATGGATTGAGGAAGCACAAAAAATTAGTAAAAAGTCTTGGGAAACGCTAAACCCAACAATAAGAACTGAAAATGCACAAATATTTTTATCAATGAACCCCGAAGTAGCACACAAAAAACATCCAATCATGTCGGAATTGCTGACGATTTACAAAAATGATAGTTTGCACATACATATAAATTACAATCAAAATCCGTTCGTATCTGCTGATATTATCAAAATGGCAGAATTGACAAGAGAGCATAAGCCCGATGATTATAAGCGTATTTGGCTCGGTATTCCAGACGATACAAGCGTTAATACAGTTGTCAAACACTTTACAGATGATAATATCGCAGAGTTACACTATTGCCCCGATGAAACATTACATATTACTTGTGATTTTAACGTCGGAACGATGATGTGGTGCTTAGCACACGTTACAAAGGATAAAGTTTATTTCTTTGATGAAATAGTGCTAGAAAACGTTACAACAGAGGATACAATACAAGAGGTTATAAGACGTTATCCAAACCATAAAGGGGCAATTATAATCAATGGAGATGCCGCAGGAACATTCAGGAATACACAAAGCGAAATAGATAACTATAAAATCATTGAGAATGCGTTAAGGCGGTATTATCCTAACAATCCTATCCGCATTGTTTTAAGACCTTTTAACCCTCGTGTAAAGCATAGGATTACGATATGGAATAACATGATATTAGACCCGAGAGGAAAACGCAGGATAATTATTGATAAGCGTTGTAAGTGGCTATTATACAATATGGAAGAATTGAAGTATAAACCCGGTACAGACATAATCGACTTGCCGACACATCAAGACTTAAGAGATGACAACGAGAAAAGGTATTTAATGCACATCTTTGACGCTGCTTCTTACCTTGTAGAAAGATATTTTTTAATTAAGCCCGAAGGCTATGTTGTTTATAGTGAGAAATAATGTGTTATAATGTAGTAGAAAAGTTTCATCCAATAAGGAGTGAGTAAATGAATAATTTTGAGAAAATTACACAAACAACAAAACATTTAGCTGAACTTATTGCTTCAACTGGCAATT
>CAYUTE010000175.1:0-3931 GCA_964447545.1 uncultured Eubacteriales bacterium | reverse complement strand
ACAGATTGTATTATTCCAGTCTTAAGGAATAGTTTAAACTCTTCTGCTAAGCTCATATCAAAGGAATTGTCCGTTAAAGCCACGCAATTTAATTCCGAGTATTCAGATATGCCCCCCAAATAATCAACGCCTAAACCGCTTATGGGCGTGTCTATATACGTGAGTAATTTCTTTCCCGCTTCACCTTTCGGCACGCATAAATTATCGGTGAATAATTCAAATATTTTATCGGGATTATTCTCACCAATTTTCTTCAAGTAGTTTACCATTGCTATTTTTGGAATTCCTGCTACTGTCGCTTCAAATTCAAGGTAGTTATTATCCATATACTCTGTTAAATATCTTTTAGCGCCAAGTGTTTTAAACTTGTAATAGCTTTTATCATGCTCCCACACTCCTAACGGTTTTATTTTTCCCTTTGTCGTAACTGGACATGCGCGCTCAGTCGGGATATTATACCACGATAAACATTTATTTATTTTATATGTTATACGGCTATTGTATTTATTGAAATACTCCTCATATTTATTCATATTACTTATTTTTACACTATCAGTATCCGAGTACTTATAATCCCCTTTCATAGTCAAAATAGCTGTCCACAAATTACGGGTAGCATATTTAACAATCCATACTCCCCACGGATAGAATAAAAAGCGTTTTTTATTGTTATTGTATATTTCAATAGAACTACTTAAGTCGGGGGATTGCGGGTCCTTCCATTCACCGTCCAAAAACTCGAATATATCCCGCACAATATCAGTAACCATCATTCCGTACGTGCTATTAAGCTTTTCTTTATTATTTTGGTATATTTCTTCCATTCCTTTGACATCTTTCAACTTTGTTTTGTTTTCGTAAAATTCAAGCACACATTCAATAATTTGTTTAGGTAGGTATCTTTTTTCATAATATATCATGCGTCCGAATTTTATTGACTTCCAAGTATAAGTTGTACAAATAATATCCCAGTCTAATTCACATATAGTCGTTTCAAGTATAGGAGCGCTCACCACGCGCCCGTTATTGATTTGTGTATATTTACATTTGTATAATGGGACGCGCTCACCATTCACTACACTAAAACATTTGGACTGACTTAAATAATTTTCATATATGAATTTGCTTTCTAATCCCTCAAAATGGACGTTGACACACACACAGTATTTTTTCATATATTCCATAACGGTATCAAAAGAGGGGTTCTTTATAAGCTTTCCTTTTGACATGGGAAAAAGCTCACTACACATTACTGCTGGATATGAGGAGCAAAAGTCAAAACTATCTATGTCCCTTAATACTTTATTAACTACGCTCCAATTTGCGTGTGTAAATCCACCTGTATATAGTCTGCGCAACATTAAATACTCATCTGGCGTTAAGCATAATTCCCGCATTAAGGCAGAATAGCCTTGGTTGAGATTATGTTTTTTATCTTTGTATAGACAAGCGTTTCGGCAATGCTCCCTTACTACCCCTGTTTTGGTATATGGTATTTTTGATAAATCTCCCCATTTTATAATCTGCTTTTGCACATACTCGGTGAGTATTGTTACATCATTTACACAGTAACACACTTCCTCATAATACAAAGGTGTATTTGCAAATCTGTGTTTTGAATAGTCAAGGTCACCTTTTAACTTTTGATTATCCTTCCCGCAAAATTCTTCTGCTAATTTTGCTAATGACAATCCGGATTGTAGGTAACTGCACCGAAACTCGATACTTTCAGTACTAAAATAAAGCGGTTTCCTATTTCGTATTGCAAATACTTTATTGAATGGTAACTGCCGACAAAAAAAACCAAACTCAAAGGCGGCGTTATGGATATATACAACAATTTTGTTTTTACTGTTAGCTTTAACCGCGCGTATAAGGTGGAATAGAAATGTCCTAAGCTCTTTCCATGTTCTACCTATATAAACATCTTGTCCTATTGCGAAACACCACACATACATTGTTGCACATAGAGCATATGCTGTGTTATATTCAAGGGTAGTACTTTCTATATCGAAACTGCAAGGAAGGTTTATATAGCCATTAGATTTACTATAATCGGGTAATATTATAGGGTTTGAGTATTTATATACTTTTTTTCCGTTGAATATTCCACATGGGTATTGATAACCATATTTTACTATTTGATTAGAATTTTCCATCATTTAATATATCCTCTGCTATTATGTCTTCAGTAGTATCAGTAGGATTGGTATATTCCCAAAAATCTTCATTTAAATCCTTTGTATAATTGGAATATGCTTTTCTAATAATGTTCATAGCATTTTCAAATAATTCTTCTTTACTTACCCAGTGACCCTGCATCCATTGATATAATCTATCACCATATGCCATGTCAAAAGCTTCTAAAACAACTTCAGAGGGAACTCCTTCTAATTCTGCTTTATAGCGTGTCCTAAATTCGTCATACAAATCCATGTATAACTCATCCTCTGCGTTTTCTCCGAATACTTTTTTGTTGTGCTCTCTATATTCCTCTAATCCAGTAATTGTAGAGGTTTTAGTTTTTAAGAAATTACTATATTTTACAAACTCATTTCTCAATTGGTTAAGGTTAAGTTTTGTATACTTTTCTCTGTGTTTCATTTCGCGCCATTTTTTTAGCGCGGGGCTTGTATACCCTTCTCGTTTTTCATATTTCTGCAACCTTTTCACCCTTGCTTTAGCCGCCGCCTTTAGCTTATTTACAGCCGTTCTCATTTGTTTAGTATTTAGTTTTGCAACGTCACCCGCTTCAAGGTTAAGTAAGTCTTGTATAGTCATATTTTTACTCCTAACACAAAGGGGAAGGTTTTTTTCACCTTCCCCCTTTCTCTGTTATACGCTATTTTTTAAAATGGGTAACCGTCTGTTAGGTCGTCCTCTTCGTCCTCTTCGTCCTCTTCGTCTTCTTCGTCCTCTTCGTCTTCATACTCCACTTTTGTAGACTGTTTTTTATTTTTCGCATTGCCTGTCTTTTTGTTAGTGCTTTTATTGTTTTTAGTGCTATTTCCTTTAGAGCTTGTCGCGGGTTTACTTTCAACAAGATGTATTTGGTCTACTATAAAATTGTAGCTGTAAACCATATCACCGTTTTCATTTTCGTAATTGTTTTGTTGTATACGACCGTCTACAGCAACATTATTACCTTTATGCAAGTACTTTGCGGTAATATCAGCCGCTGTATTAAAGGCAGTGCAGTCGATAAAATCTGTGCGGTCGTTTGAGCCGTTTACGGCAATACTCAAACGTGCTATTAAGAGTTTCTCTTTACCTTTTTTTTTCGTGATTGTCTCGGGGTCCTTGGTTAAACGCCCTATTGCTGAAAATACAAGTTTCATTATTCGTTCCCTTCTTTCTTAAATTCATATGTTATTGCTGCTATTATTCCTATGTTATCTTTTTCAACAACAGCATTAGCGCCTGTTTCCTTTAAATTATCCATTGTAAAATTACCGTTGTTTATATCTGATAATAAATCGGATATTTTTTTAATATAATTGGCTGTTGTTTTTGTTATCTTCCCGATAATAGCGTTATCTTTTCCGCTGTCCTCTTCTTCGTTGCTCTTCTCTTTGCTCACTGGATTAAGGATTATTTTTACTTGTTCTCTTATTTCTTTTGTTGTCATATCCGAATTTATATCATGGTTGATATGTTTCTCTCGCTGTTCGGGTGATAGGGGACTACATTCTATAAGCTGTCCTGCCGTGTATGCCCCACCGAGGGCGGTGTCATAAATTGTAGTAAAATCTGGATTTATAAATGGTGAGATTTTCAAAAGTTTATACGTGTAATTGTTTTTAAAACCGAATAAATCTGCGGCATAATCAATTACACTTTCGTACCCGTCTTGTGTATACATCTCGTTTTCTTCCACTTCTGCCAACAGTCGCGCTACTTTCAATGTGCTTTTTTTCGTCTCATTGAGCGC
>CAYUTE010000174.1:0-1983 GCA_964447545.1 uncultured Eubacteriales bacterium | reverse complement strand
AAAATGTCGGCTAATTCGTAGTATTTAAAGTTAGCGAACTTATTTACTCCCGACTTTTTAATGTGCATTCCTTGGAGCTCCGATCTCATTGCTTGTAACTTTTCATAAATATTCATTTTTTATCCCCATTTCAAATTTATACTGAATTTAAGATATAATTATTTACTTTTCAGCCCACTCAATTGCATTATGATCGATCTATCTAAACATCAAAAGGAGAATTTTTGGTAATTTCAGCTCACGCACCCATCTCGAGGCGCGACTAGTACAGTAGATTGAGCGGGCTGAAAAACCAAATAAAAGAACATCCTTTAATATTATAATATAATTATCAAAAAATGCAATAGATATATTTAAATGTTGCCGTAGAATTATGATATTATTTTCATAGTATATTTATTGTAATTGACAGTTTTAAACCAGCGCAAACTCACGTGTTTAAAAAATAGGGTTATAATTCTCTAAATTATCTGAGTTGTCGATATAGTCATCAATTATTTTAATTGCTTCTTCGGTGCTATAAGCTACTACTGCAAGGTACCCTACACTGTTTGCATAATCTATAAATTCAATCTGATTTTTAGTTGGTTTGTTTTTCCCCACTTTCAGTTCTATAAAAAGACCGTGATATTTTTTATTGGGGAGAGGGAGGAATATATCACTTACACCTGACTTAACGCCTTGCTGTTTTAGGTGCACGGCTTCGATAAAATTTCTTGATCCTCCGTTAGGGATAGCGAACATCCATTTTAAGTTAGGAAAATAGGATGCCCAATTAAATAACATTTTTTGACAATCTGATTCTTTCATATTTCCACCTTGATTTTTCTCCATATTATCTCCTCTTAAAAGAAAAAGTAAAGCCTAGTTGTTCTTTAAGTTTTTCTCTATCCACGAACGAACGTGCATACTCTGCGCGTTTAGCTGCTTCGGTTTTACATTTTTCGCATAGTAGTTGACCGTCATCTATTTTCTTACAGCAGAAATAACAAAACCCGCTGTTATATCTTAAGTCTGCTGGGATACATCCCTTTTTACGGTTGTGTTCTATACCCCGCCGTCTCTTTTTGATTAAACAATCTACACAAAGCGTATGATTTGGGGAGGCATCTCTTTTGCCACAATCTTGGCAAACACCAAATGCAACTAATAAATCCCTATATCTTTTATTCCTTTTTCTACTTTGCTCTTTTTGTGTATCGGTAAGTGGTGGCTTTTTCTTATGGTTCAATGCAAAATATTCGGCACAATCAGCACAGCTTGATCTCCCTTTGCGTATATAATTCGTCCTGCAGTGCGGACATATTCCGTGAGATTTATACCAGTAATAGTTTAGCCTACCATTTTCGGCGGACTCCGTTTTATGTTTCTCTCGATATTGCTTTTGGTATTCGCGTATTTTTTCTTTATTCCGTCCGCGATATAGTTTTTTGTATTCACGTATCTTTTCTGCGTTCTTCCTGCGGTATTGTTTGAAGTATTCTCCGAGCCTTTCTTTGTTTTGCTCACGGTATTGTTTTTGATATTCTTTTTGATATTCTTTATATCTAACAGATTTTGCCATTTTAATCATCTCTCCCAACGGTCTATTTTACCCCTCAAATACCAAACATTCAAATTATGCACTAGGGCGCCATATAAGCGCCTTTAATTACTTAGGCAACAAATTATACTACCCCTACGGGTAAAGCCTCTTAAATCGAAAATTAGAGGGTCTTATGAGCATTCTACAAACAACCCTCAAAAATTAATTTCCCAACGTCCTCTTTTATCTTTTTGGCATTTGATTTTCTTCGGCTTTCACCTTTTACTGCAATAGGGATACACATTTCAAGTACCCTGTCATATACCCTGCTATATTTTATGTCTGAGGGATGTTCCATTTCATTCTTTGACAGATTTGTTGTAACAATCAGAGGTTTGCCGCTCCGGTACCGTGTGTCAATAATCTCTTGAAGTTTCTCGTACCCATATTCTGTATTC
>CAYUTE010000173.1:0-8499 GCA_964447545.1 uncultured Eubacteriales bacterium | reverse complement strand
AGAAAAATTCGATTATTCAAAAGGATTTAAGTTTTCAACTTACGCAACTTGGTGGATTAGACAAGCCATAACTCGTGCAATTGCCGATCAAGCAAAAACCATACGTATTCCTGTTCATATGGTTGAAACAATGAACAAAGTAAAACGTGTTTCCGGACAACTTTTACACAGTAATGGCCATGAACCAACTCCGGAAGAAATCGCTGAAGAATTAAGTCTGCCAGTTGAAAAAATAAAAGAAATTATGAGGGCTTCTAAAGAACCCGTTTCACTTGAAACTCCGGTTGGAGAAGAAGACGACAGTCATCTTGGCGACTTTATTCCTGACAACGATGCACCTGCACCGGCTGATGAAGCTGCACATACATTACTTAAAGAACAATTGTTAGAAGTTTTAGATACTCTAACACCACGTGAAAAACGTGTTCTTGAAATGCGTTTTGGCATCAATGATGGAAAACCAAAAACTTTAGAAGAAGTGGGTCAAGAATTTGATGTAACCCGTGAAAGAATCAGACAAATAGAAGCTAAGGCTTTAAGGAAATTACGTCATCCAAGCAGAAGCAAAAGATTAAAAGACTATCTGGACTAAAATATACTATTGATGTTCAATTGTTTTTACAATATAATATAAACAAAAATTAATTTACAGGGAGATTTAAACTATGCAAGGCTTTTTTGAAAATATGGGCGGAAACAATGCTCTATTATTATTTTATGGACTTATGATTTTTGCGATGTATTTTTTCTTGTTTAGACCACAATCAAAAAGAAAAAAACAAGAAGAAGAAATGAAAAAATCCATTAAAATCGGTGATGAAATAATTACAATCGGTGGAATTATGGGCAAAGTCGTTAGCATTAAAGAAGATTCAGACTCAATGGTTATTGAAACAGGTTCTGAAAAAATAAGAATTAAAAGATGGGCAATTGGAACTATTAGCCAGGATAATTCTAAATAAAAATTTTCAAAATATTTAATCGGCGTCTTTTTTAAGGCGCCGATATTTTTATAGAATATTGAAAATTACTTTATTATTACCCCTTTTAAAACGTCCTTCACCTCCACAATATCTACATACATACCATTAACTTTAATAACTGATTTTTCTTCATCAGTCCGATCGGCATAAAGCATAACCTGAGAATCGCTGGGAGCTATGTGGTGATACGTATGGCCATTTACATTAAATGAATCTGTTTTAAACTTATTACTAAAACTTGAGCTTACAGTTTCTATCCATTCTCTAGCGGATTTAGTATTACTCATGCATGAAACATCTACGTAACCTTTATCTTTATCAACTCGTTTTAGCTTTGCATTGAACTTTGTATTAGAGTACAAATACCAACCTTCCGGAATATCTATTTTGCAACCGGTTAGCTCTATTTCGCGTCTTTTCATTTTTTCTTCTTTTAAAGATTTTTCAACGTTTGCTACCGCTTTAGACTCGTCGGTTGTACGTCCTTGAATTTTAAATATTGATTCAACTTTTTTTACGGATGAAGCATAACCACCAAATACTACTTTTACATCTTTCTCGCCATTAATCCTCCAGCCATAAACAAGCTCTATTGTATCACCGGATTTTGTTTTTTCTTTTGCCGGCTTATTACTCATTATCCAAGAGCCATTTTTATCTTTAATTTTACATTTGAGCAAAGCCTCGCCATCGCTTTGATATGCATTTATATTAGCCAGATTATCAAAAACGCAATCTTTATCACTTATATTCTTAGCTTTAATGTATATAACAAGATTATCACATTTTTCTACTTCATCATAAATAATCTTATCATCATAAATATCAATATTCCAGGTATTATCTAAGTTCAAACTCCTAACCTTATAATCGGACTGCTCAAGCAGCCCACTATTACCGCTATTAGTACCACAGGCAGAAAGCAGTAAACAGTTGCATAAAACCAAAAGAAGAACAAAAAACTTTTTAATACCCTTCAAAATTGGACGCTCCTTTCAAAATAAAAAGGCTGCTTATTTTTGTAATATAAACACAAAATATAATCGTATTATATATTATAAATTGAAAACTTACAATAGTTTTTAAAGCGAAATCTAACCTCAAGTTGACTTTTTCATCATTTTTGGTACCATAAACTATATATATCGCCGCCCGTGGCGAAGCTGGATATCGCAGCAGATTCCGATTCTGAAGGTCGGGGGTTCAAATCCCTCCGGGCGGACCAAAAAATCTTCATGCACTCTTATTTAAATTTTTATCCTATATAATAGAAAAGCACAAACACTACTTAAACTAGTCTGCACAAAAATTATAGAATCGGTTATTTGAATATTAAAAACCTCTCAAAATCAAAATTCTGCAATGCACTTACTTATTATTTTACCCATTTAATACAGATAAATACGTACCGAATTTTAAAATCGATATAAAATATTAAAGGATTAAACTACAAAAACAACGGTTTAATCTTTTATTTTTTATAAAAAATGGTTAAAAAATTAATGTTGCGTTTAAAAAATATTTAGAAATTAAAAAAGATTTCTAAAATTTTGATTAACAGTGAATTTTTTACGAAAATTTTGTTGACAATCGTTTTAACTTTATATATTATGTCGATAAATTATAGCCATTAATAATTTTGCTATAATAATTTTCAAATTGAGGAGGAATCTCAAATATGGAAAAAAGTAACAAAAAAGCATTATGGGCTCTCGGGCTTGTTGCAGGTTTGGGAGTGCTAGCAGTTGCTTATGCAACACTAACATCCAATCTGTCAATCGCTGGCAGTGGTACTGCATCAGTATACGGAGTAGAATTTGACGACGTAACTGATGGAACATCCAACTATTGGCTTGGAATTGGACAAGACAAAAGTGACGCAGTAGATGGTACTAAAAATGATGGTACCGGAAACTTCAACCCAACCTACAAAGGCGACGACAAAACATCTGACCCAACAGCTGTAGGTCTTGGTAACGGAGGAACATTAGCAAGATCAAGCAGTAATTCAAGCAACCAAGGCGAAAATGACACAATAACCATAAGCGATATCAAACTATATGATGAAGGCGCATACGTTGACTATGTTTTGAACATGACAAACCATGCTCTAAACAAAATGTATCTAACCAAAGTTGATGTAACTGTAACTGATGCAGAGGGTTCAAGTTCAAGTGTGGCAGACAAATTTGAAGTACGTTTAGGTGCTACAAAAACAGATGCAGCCTCAACATATCCTTCAATTTCAGGGTTCACTTCTGGAACAGCTAAAAACTGTACCAACGCCACCCCATATGCATCAGCTTTCTTCAGTGACATGACGCTTCCAGCTGCAACCAGCGAAGCAGGCGCAAAACCAGCCGGAACTTCTAAAGCAATGCCATTACAAATTAGATATGTAGGCCCTGCTACACAAACAAAAGGAAGTGTAACTGTTAAAATTACACCACACTTCTCAGCTGTAAATCCAAACGCTTAATAATTTTAAAATCTTAAATTAAGGAGGAATTTTAAGCATGAATAAAGAGAACAAAAAAATGGCTTGGGCTTTAGGGCTCGTAGCCGGCTTAGGTATACTTGCGGTTGCTTATGCAACACTTACATCAACACTAAACATTAATGCTGGCGCTGAAGTAAATGTTGGAGCCGGAGTCGAATTTAGAACCGGCGACAATGCTTCTTCTTGGTATTCAGTAGGCGACACAGCACATGGCTCTTACACAGGAGAAGACAAAACAACTAACGAAACAGCTATAGCTCTTGGTAACGGCGGAACATTAGCCGTTTCTACTGACCCCGCAGTAAGTACTGCTGACAACAACAAACTAACAATCAGCGACATCTCTCTAAGAGAATATGACGCTTATGTAGTTTATGAATTAAATATGGAAAATCAAGGGCCAACAGCTATGAAAATAACTGCTGTCCCAACAATTACATTCCCAAACCCAGAGGGTAACACCGGCGCAGATCAAAGCACAAAATTAACCGGCGTTTTATACACCGATGCAGCTTGTACAACAGCTTTAGGCGTAGAAACCATCTCTGCTGCTAACAAAAACTATATTGCACCAAACAACGGCACCACAACTTGGTATTTGAAAGTATCAAGAAATGCCAGAACAAACCAAACCACAACCGATGAGCCACCAGTAACAACATATGAGGAACTAAGCAGCGGATTATTTAGTGTATCTATCGCACCAGCATGGTCTTCTACAGCAACACTTTCATAAGTGTAATTGTATAGATCATTAAAAAGATTTATTAACCTTTAAGAACTCAAGCCTAGCTATTAGGTTTTGGGTTCTTTTTTATATGTATTATTGGGGGAAAATATATAATAATATAATATGTACTAATTTACTGTTGACATTCATTTTTATTTTATGTACTATTACAATAATTGCATTCCCAATTTATTTTTATTTAAGGAGTTTTTATTATGGTACACTTAAAGAAAAGGAAACACACTTGGGCTATTTTGGCAATTGCCGCAATCGGCATTGTAGGTTTATCCTATAACGCAATAAACTATTTCTCCACCGTACAAGGGGCATCTTCTGACGAAGCCGTGGCAAAAGGAATAGAAATTCAACAATCCCCAATCTGCTACGCTATTGGACAAGAAGGCGGCGCAAGCTATAGCGGTGACAGTATTTCAGGTTCAGAAGCCACCGGCATCGCTACTGCCGGCGAACCCGGTTTGGAGCATGATGAAATATTAAGTCTTGCTGACAACAACAAGGTAAGAATTTCTAACATGGAACTTAAAAAACTTGATGGTTACGCTATCTACACAATTACAATGGCAAACAATACTCAGCGTCAAATGGAATTAGACTCTGCTAATATTGAGTTCTTTAACACCGACAACAAAACAGGCGGTGCAAGATTAAGACCTCTTATGAATGCAAGAATTTATATTGATGAATCTTGCCAAACACCACTTAACACAGCTAACCTAACTGAAGAAAGCAAAACCTTATTAGCACCAGGCAGCAGTTGCACTTGGTACTTGAAAATATTAAGAAATTCAAAATCCAATCCAAGCGAACCACAAACCGGTGCTTTTAATGCTACTGTTTCACCAAAATGGATTGCTTCAAGAACTGAAGAAGAGAGACAACGCCCTCACTTTCCTGAGGAAGAACCAGAAGTAAAAATACCAGAAGAAAAACAATAATAATTTAAAGGCCCAATTTTATTTAATTAAAGTTGGGCTTTTTTCATGCCTTGATTTAATGATAGATTTTATACTAAAATGTGTTGACTTAGCTTTGTAAATTATGTATTATATCAATAATTAAGTTTAGAATTAAGTTATAGCTACAATTGTTTAGACAATTTAAGGAGGTCTTCGCACAATGAAAAAAGAAAACGGAAAAATGTTTTGGGCTCTTGGTATTATAGCAGCTCTGGGTGTTTTAACAATCGCTTTTGCAACTCTTTCGACAAATTTAAAAATAGTCGGAACCGGAAATGTAAATACCTTCGGAGTCGAATTTAATAATTCTAGCGCAGACAACAACTCATGGTACAGCGTTGGTAAAGATGGCAGCCCATCAGTAGAACAAATAACCGGTAGCGAAAAATCCACTAGCACAACTGCACTTGCTATTGGCCAAGGCGGTGTATGCTCAGTACAATCTACAGACGGTAACCGCAACAATAGTTTAGCCATAACAGGAACTGAATTTTATGAATATGGTGCTTATATTGTGTACAAAGTAACAGTAACTAACTACGCTTCTAACAGTATGAAGCTTAGCGGGTACAACGTACAAATCACAAAAAATGGTTCTGCAAGTGACCCGGATTTAAGCAGCAAAGTGTCTTCTGATTTATATACATCAACAGCACTTAGCAGCCAGACCCTAATAGACCATGAACATGGATATTACGGTGATGAACATAACAACTATATAACATTAGGAGCCGCATCTATAAATTCCACAGGAGCTGCGACGCCTGATTCATCAACAGGTTCAGCTACTCTATATCTTAAAATAAAGAGAACTGAAACAATAGCTGAGAACGAAGTTGCAGAAAACGGCAGCGTTACAATTGTTGTAACACCAAGCTGGGTCGCAAATTAATTGCCACTTAAGTTTTATAATAATTAAACAAGTCAAAGCAAATAATACAAAGAGACTAATTTTTAAATAAATTAGTCTCTTTATGTTATCAAAAGATATGTGTTTTGTTTAAAAACTGTTTCGTTTTGAACAACAAACCCAAAAAAATCGATTAATAATATATCTTTTATAAAAAAATCATTGACATTCGTTTCAACTTTATATATTATGTCAATAATTATGATCAACAATACTACTCCCGTATGTATAATAAAACTCGTTTGATTAAGGAGGAAACTCTACCATGAAAAAAGTAAGCGGCAAAATAGTATTTACAATCGGGCTTGCTATTGGATTAGGATTAATGAGTATAGTTTATAGCCGGATTTCCTCAGAGTTATCAATTAGAAGCGATTCTACAGATATTTATATGAAAGGCGTAGAATTTGTTAGCAGTGACACCAGCACCGCAAGCTATCCTGTTAGCTCATTGTATGGGATAGGAAACACAAGTAACTACTACACAGACAGCAGTAAAGATTCCGACGCAGCTTCATTCCTGGCAAAAAGCGGAACATGCACCTTAAGCGACTTAAATAACAGAAGCAACAGCCAAATAAGCATAACCGGCACGGAACTTTATAGGTCAGATTCATATGTAGTATATCAAATAAACCTAGTAAACTTAGCTTTGAACCCTATGAGGCTAAATTCAATTCCTGAAGTAGTATACGGCGGTGATGCTGCTCAAGGCGGAACTCTTGAAGGCAAAGTTTCGGTAGGATTTTATAAAGATGCAAATTGTGAAAACAGTCTAGAAACATGGTCAACTCAAACCACCAGCGCAGATGGCAACTTTTTAGCGGCAGCTACAAAAAGCAGTGGCACAGTTACACCGGATGCATCAAGCGGTAGATGCCATTGGTATTTAAAAGTCAGCCGCAATCTTAGTTCAGAAGAATTAAATGGTCAAATCACTTTTTCGATTAGTTCTATTGGGTGGTCAGCAACCTAATTTATAAAAACAAATATAAGTTAAAAACAAAAGGATGATATAAGTTGGATAAATTTAAAAAAATCATAATATGCTCTGAGATTGGACTTGCCATAGCGCTTATAATAGACAGTTTTGTAAGAAATATATTATCTTCATTCCTAATAACAATTATCTTAGCAGCAGCATTTATAGTTATGGCGTTGATTTCGGATTTTGAATTTGGCAAAAAGAATCACACCAGAGATGCACTGATAACCATCTCGATAATAGTTTCATCTTACTATATAGTTATATATCTGTTTGGAATCACAACAGGATTTTATGAAAATCAATATTCTTTAGAAGCTTATTCAATATTTAAAAGCTTACTTAGATACGGCACTTATATAGTATCTTGCGAATTGTTTAGATATGCAGCCATAAGAAAAATGCCAAAAAGCAAATTTAATTTTGCTATTCTAGTGCTTATTTTAACCTTATGCGATGTATCAGATCATATTTTCTCATGCAACCTTACAGACGTAAGTGACACTATCGCTCTATTAGGTTATGATGTAGTGCCTAGCATAATTAAAAACATAGCTTTAACCTTTGTAGCTCTTAAAATTAGCTACTTACCAAATATATTCTATAGATTCTGCATGGAACTACCTGCCTATTTCCTACCGTTCATCCCAGACACAGGAATATATATTCAGTCATTTTTAAACATCGTTTTACCTGCAATCGTCTTCTCATATTTTTGGAATAATTTTAAAGAAAAAAGCAAAGACAGTAAACCAAAACCAATATTGGCAGCATTAGGAATGATGTTTAGATGTATGATGACAGCATTTATTCTTATACTCACCTATCTTGTATGCGGATTCTTCAAATATCAGTTAGTTGCCATAGGGTCAGAGTCAATGACACCAACAATTTTAAAGGGCGATGGTGTTATAATAAAAAAATTAAACAGCAATGAAATCAAACGGCTAAAAGTTGGAGATATAATAGCTTTAAACAATTCAGGAATAATTGTAACTCATAGAATAACACAAGTAAATAATTCCGAAGATGGAATAACGTTCCACACAAAAGGCGACAGCAACACCGGCGAAGATGCAGTTTCTACAAGAGAAAGCGATGTAAGGGGTATAGTTGTTCATGTAATACCTAAAATCGGATCCCCAACGGTTTGGTTAAGAGGATTAAAAAATTATTAATATAATAACCAAGAAGAATAATTGAAAAATTAGCACCTCACGATAATATCGTGGGGCGCTTTTTTGTGCAATTATTTTTGGTTAAATCAAATTTACGCCTCTCTTCCCTATCTTTCAACATTTTAAAAATAGCATTTGCTATTTTTTGGAATATATAATCTAAAATATTGGGGCGATAATGTATTTTTTTATAGAGATATGTTGACAATTGTTTTATCTTTGTATATTATATCAAT
>CAYUTE010000172.1:0-1641 GCA_964447545.1 uncultured Eubacteriales bacterium | reverse complement strand
TCCTATTTTCTGAGGTTGCAAATTGGGAAAAACTCCGGTGCCGGGCGTATCAATATATATTTTATAAGTATCTCCGTCAGATTCCATACAAACTATTATGTCTTTATAGGATCCATAATTATTTACTTCGATGAATTCTACATGATAATTTTGATCAAGTTCACTTGTAAGAAGAAGATTTGAATAGTCATCTGAATCCAATAACTGCTGTATCGAATTAAATGTTTGAAAATCTTCGGTAATAATTATTTCATGGTTGCCATTTTTATAGGTAACTTTTTCTGCTAACTGTGTAAATGCCTCTTTTGTCATGCTGATTACGTCAAATCCGAAAGCATATGCAACCATTGAACCTACAATCAATAATGATAATAAAGCGGCAATCGGAATAATCCACTTTAATCTCACAGATTTGTGTTTGATTTTTTTAACGTCATCGACGTCTTTAGTCTGAACTTCGTAAAAACACTTATCTGTGATTTTTTCTGCGCATTCTTCCAATTGTTCGATATCAACTTTTCTTAACGATAATAAAGCGTCTACTGCTTCATCTATCAAATCAAAGTCACGTTCCTCAGGGGGAACAGACTCCTCATCCCGGATAATACTCTCAATAGCTTTTATCAGTTCTTCATCGTTTGATATCGGGGTGCTTTTTTCATATTGTAAAAGTTTGTTTTCTAACTTCGTATTCATAAAAAGTACCTCCCATCATTCTATGTCATTCTGATCACCTCACTCATTATAAGTAATGAGGCGATCCGTTATAATTAGCGGAAATTTTGAAAACTAATTGAATATTTTCTTTATTTCATCCCGTATCAGTTTTTCAATCTTAACAATTCGCAACCGCAAAGATGAATACGGTATTCGGGTCAACTCCGAGATTTCCATGAGCGTTTTCTTTTCTATGTAACGATATATGAATATTTCCGTATATTCATCCGGCAAAGCCGCTTTAATTTTTTCAATATACTCATCTTCGGAGGATTCATCATCTTTGAAATAATCATCGTACTGCCCGACACAACCGAAACGGTTATTCTCGGCGATTTCTTCCAACGACTCATTATGATTATAATACCGATTGTAATTTTCAAGATTATGCTTAATACAGTTATCTGCAACCCTATATAGGTAGGCTCGGATATTACTGCCACGGTCAAGCGTATCCCATTTCCGATAAAGAACGTGAATTATGTCGTCAACCGTTTCTTCGGTCAACGTTTTGTTCTCCGATAATCGGTAATAGCAATACTTGAAAAGCGACTTTCGGTATTTTTTTACAATGCACGTAAATTCATTGTTATCAACCATTTCTACCTCCTTGTCGTTTTAGTTTACCTTTTTATTATACCATGAAGCAAAAATGCTTGCTTGCAAGGGCATTTTTGCGAAGCCGTCAATATCGCAGTCCGCGCGTATGCGCGGTAGGGCGAAGCCCAAAGACTTGCTTTGCTAGGCTTTCTGCGTATATTATACCATATAAAAACGCCCTTGTAAATAAAAATATTTTACAGTCATAACTAATACTCTGTAAATACGCGATAAAAAGAAAAGTCGGCATATAACCGAATTTTCTTTTTACAGCGTCTAAACAATAGTATTATATATGTAATACACCGGGACGGCGGCGAATAT
>CAYUTE010000171.1:0-2644 GCA_964447545.1 uncultured Eubacteriales bacterium | reverse complement strand
GGATAAATTTCCTGAGATTGGGGAAAAATTTGACTCTGTATTTAATGCAATTAAAGATGAACAAGAGTCAGGAGCAAAAATTATCCTATGGACTTGTCGAAATGGTGAAGCCTTAAAAGCAGCTGTTGAATTTTGTGCTGAAAACGGACTCCATTTTGATGCAATAAATGAGAATCTTGATGAAATAAAGGTTATATATGGAGGGGATACCCGTAAAATTTTTGCGGATGAGTATTGGGATGATAAAGCTATACCTATATCTTCTATTCTTGTGAGGGAACTGTAATGCCTTTTGAATCATCTATTACCTCATCTATTCTTAAATACCTCAATGGGCTGCCAGGGTGTATCGCTGAAAAGGTAAAAGGGGACAGCTCAGCATCAGGCAGAGCGGATATCAATGGTTGTTATAGGGGTCAGAGCTTTAGAATCGAAGTAAAAACCCCAGATAATCGGAATAAGGCAAGTACAAAACAAAAAATCAACCTCAGAAAATGGTACAATTCAGGATGCCTTGTAATAGTAACATATTCCGTTGATTTTATAAAAACAGTCTTTTCTGACTGGATTCAAAAAGGGTTTTTTAAAGTTAAAAGAGTTGAGAAAAATCATTGTATATCTTGGGCAAGAAAGAGGAGTAAATAACATGGCTGAGTTTATCTATAAAACTGAGCCTTGGGAGCATCAAAGGGCTGCGCTGTCATACCTATATGAAAGAGATGCCGCAGCCCTTTATACTGCCCCAGGGACAGGCAAAACTAAAGTCATAATTGACTTGATTATTAACAGGGGATTTCGCAGAGTTTTAATTGTGTGTACAAAAAAAGGGTGTACCGTCTGGGAAAAACAATTTCAAATCCACTCCCATTTAAAAAAATCTTCTGTAAAAAACTTGAGCGAAATAAGCACTTTGAAAAAAGTTACACTATTAAACTCCCTTCCAAAATTAACCAAAAACTCGGTGTCAGAGTGTGATATACTAATTTGCAATTATGAAGGGGTCTGGCGTGAGGGTGTAGACAAAACCCTCCTTAAAAAATCTTTTGGTATAGACTGTATAATTTGCGATGAAAGCCACCGCATTAAAACTCCTGGCAGTAAAGTCTCCCGATTTTTGTCTAAATTATCTGGTGTTGTCCCTCATAGATATTTAGTAACAGGCACACCTATTGCAGAAAACCCGATGGACATCTATGCTCAATATAGATTTTTAAATAAAAGCATATTTGGCACAAGTTTTTCTAAATTTAGAGACCGATATCAAAATATAGATGCTCAGGCATCTTTGAGAATTGGATTTCCTGTATTGGATAAAAAACAGCCTTATAAAAATTTGGATGAACTCCACGATAAAATGTTTTCTTGTGCATTTTATGCCCAAGCGACTATTAAATTGCCAAAACAACATAATATAATATCCCGATATACTATGGACTCCAAAACACAACACCTATATGGAAAACTTGAAAAGGAAGGAGCATTATTGTGTAAGCAGGGATATTTAGATGTTGAAAACGTTTTATCAATGAGCCTTAGAAAACAGCAATTGGTATCTGGATTTGTAAAAATCGAAACTGATGATAAAAGACACAAAATTATGCACGTATCTGACGACCGTATAGAAGCCCTTCAGGAGCTTTTAGAGCAGTTTTCTCCACAAGAACCCATTGTGATATTTGCAGCATTTAAAAGGGATTTAAAACAAATACGGACATTGTGTAACAAACTACACAGAGGATATTCTGAAATTTCAGGGTCAGAAAATACTCAAACAGACTGGGATGAAGGCAAGACAACTATTATCGGGGTACAATATTCAAGCGGTTCTGAAAGTATTGACCTTACACGGAGCAGATATTGTATTTATTATTCTTTGACGCACAGCCTTGCACTTTATGAGCAAAGCAAAAAACGGATTCACCGCCCTGGGCAAAACCGTTCTGTAACTTATTATCATATATGTGCACAAGCCCCTAAAAAAAGAACAATTGATGAAAAAATCTTGTTTGCCCTTAAAGAAAAACGAAATGTGGTTGAATATCTTATGGAAACAGAAAACCCCTCAGAATCCTGAGGGGGGTTGAAGTATTAGTCTTTCATCTGACTATAAACATAGTCATAGAGAGTCGATAACAATCTCATTGCTTCATTGATTACCATTCTTCCCTCGTTATATGTATTGATAATGCTGTTTATTCGAGTTATTGCGATTTCTTTTGCCTCATCTTTTACTAAGGAATTTTTCCACAGGTCAATAAGATATTCGGCATAGTCAGTAACAAATTTGTGTTTAGCCATTACACAGTCCTCCTCATTCATTATTATAATTATATGCTGTTTGCCACAATAGGGTTATACTGTGATTATTTTTTATAAGGTTTCTGAATTCAACCTCGTCAATCTCTTCTGTTTTACGCCATTCAAAGAAAAGATATCTCGGTATCAAACACCCTGGTCCAATTATCCAAACATCTATTGAATTGTCTTTAAGACTAACGCTGTATGGATGTAATCCGCAATTCCTGATTTGTGTAACAAATAAAAGGCAAGGACAAGATTTAGCATCTTGTCCTTGTTTGTTTTTAGTATAGGTTAATTACACATTCATAAACTCACTGATTTCGCAGTTTGGGTATTTTTTCAT
>CAYUTE010000170.1:0-2486 GCA_964447545.1 uncultured Eubacteriales bacterium | reverse complement strand
CACCCCGATTAGCTACCACGTTAATCAGGGTGTATTAAATACATCTTTTGGTGGTAGCATATTTATTATATCATCAAAAAGGGAAATTTTCAAGTTCCTCTTCTTCCTCTTTTTTAGGTTTTGATTTTGACTTGCTGTCGTACTTTTCAAAGCCGTCAAAGGCAATTTGTTTACGGTATTTTTCATTTGTTGTGCTTTTATTTTCAACAATTGTAATCCACAAATATTTACCTTTTGCATCTTCTTTTTTAAAGTCTTTTTTGCACTCTGTAATTTTTTCATCTTCTTCTAATAGTCCAATAGCTCTAAACATATAACCTGTTTTATGAGCCATACCGCCACTAAATCTAAAATATTCATAGTGTTTGCCGTCGTCATTACTAAAGCATACATTCCACATTACAACTCCGTTACTGTCTAATAACTCATCGCCGTCTTTTGTAGTATCTTTAATCTCACTAATTTCAACTAAATGTCTACCATAATCAAGTCTTTCACTTCCTGCATTTTCCGTAACATCAGCAAATTTTACCATTTTTACCTACCTTTCTAAAGTTCTTTTTGATTTCTTTTATTAACTGTGTACCTTTTTCTAAACCTTTTTTAAGTTTCTCAATCATTTCTTCATCACGATTTATTTTTTTGATATACAAACTTTTTTCAAAATTCGGATTGTATGATACAAAATAGCAATATTGTCTATCTGTTATATACATTTGCATTTGCATTTGTGCAATATATTCGGGTTTTATATTATCACTTAATAATAACTTAAAATAAATACTATCATTAGGACATTTTATTTCAATCAATCCGTCATTATCAATCAATCCGTCAGGACTTACTCCTATAAAATCGTTATATTCAACAAATCCTACTTCCTGAACATCTAAGCCTGTATAAAACTCAAATTCAATTCTTGCTTCGGGTTCTAAGTCTATACCTCGTTGCATGTCAGCATTTATATAATTTTCTTTTTGTGCTGTTGAATAGTATTCAGCCATAAGATTATATATATATGTTTCTAAACCTTTACCATTAGCAATAATTGTTTCAGCATTTGAAGCCGTCATTTTGCCTTTTCTGATTGCATACCATTCATCAGTTCTTTGTTCAAAGTTATGAATTTTCACTTATAGCCTCTTTTCTTGCTCGTAGCAATTCAACAACTTCTTTTGTTACATTCTTTTTATTATCTTTATACCATAGTTCTAATTCTTCAAGAGTTTGTATATTCGCTATTTCTTGTGCCATTTCTTCAAGTGTTGGTTGCATTTGCACTTCTATCATATTTGGGTATTTATTATGGTCAAATTCGGGCATTTCTTCTTCTGAATATAAACCGCCCAACTCATCGGGGAAAGCCTCTCTAAATGCTTGAACAATAGCAACTTTTCTAATCATTGTTTTAGGTTTTTCTTTCCACATTTTATTACCTTGATTATATTCTGAATAATACGCTTCGCAATAAATCGGACATTTTCTGTCTTTTCTATAAACTTCACATTTTGCGATTAACTCATCATCTTCTTTCTCAACCCAAGCCTTAAAGCCGTCATAATTAAGGTTTCTTTCTGCTCTTTTTAAAAAAGCATATTTGCTTACAATAACTTGCATTTTTTGTTCGCCGTATTTAACAAAGTGAACATCGCCCGTAAATGGATTTAATCCTTGTTGTTTGCAAATCATAGCACCTAATGCTAATTCAGCACTTGTAGCATTCTTGCAAAAATAATTTTTAATCGTTTGTTCATCAATTTGCATTTCTTGAATTGTAGCCAATTCATTTTTACTCATTTCGTTTACCGCCTTTCAAAAAAAATACCCGTTTGTACGACTGCGAAATCTTTATACAAACGGGTATTTAATAAATACATCTTATTTGTTTCGCAGTCATTTATTATATTACATCTAAAATTTTATGGTGTCAAGTTATTTTTTTTGTTTAAATTTTGGATTGCTAAAACATTTTATATCTGTAAAATTAAAATTTTCCCCACAATGAGGGCATTCGGGCAAAGCACCCATAGAGCATTCAAAACGATAATTTTCAACTAATTGCTTTATTTCTATCGGTATTCTATTTTTCTTAAACCATTTTCCAAGTTCTGTTGCATATTGGTTTCTACTTTCTAAATATTCCTCATATTTACCATCTCTTTTGCAAATATCAATTAATACCTCAAAAGGGTCAATTAAAGAACCGCAAATATCGCAAATAACCTCTCTGTTTTCAATATCAACAGTAAAAGTTCTATTCTTACAAGTACAATGCTTTTTTCTACGTTCTTGTATTAATGGATTTATATATGTAATTTTCGGAATAGGTACATTATTTGATATATCCATTTAATTTTTGTGTGTCATGCAAAAGAAGAAAAAGACGGTGAAAACAAAATTTATAGAATGGATGTAGCAGGTTCAACATCCGAAGCGGTAACAAGAATTTTAGACTTTTTAGGTTATTACTGGTTTTGTTTGCGGTA
>CAYUTE010000169.1:0-1782 GCA_964447545.1 uncultured Eubacteriales bacterium | reverse complement strand
CATTCGCTCCTGCAATAGCATTACTGGTACGTTGCTCTAACTGCTTTCTTTCAGCGGCTTCAACTCTTCTGTATTCACCAACCAAAGTGTTCAATTCCGTCATTTGACGTTTAATATCCGATATGATTAACTTAGAACTTTCAGCACTTGCGTTAGCTAATGTACCTATTGTTTGAGATAAATTCTGATACTTATTATCTAATTCAGCAACGTTGTTCGTCTCTCTGATTGGGTTTGAAACAGATTGATCGCCATACCCTCTTTTAATCTTATCGAGTTGAGTTTGATAATCACTCATTGTAACAAGATTTTTAAGAGCCTGTTGTCTTTGTGCTTCTAAATTTTTGATAGCATTATCGTTTAAAGTTGCGCCCGAAAATTGATAAACAAAATAATCGGGAGCATCGGCAAATTTAGGATTTTTAAGATTTTCCAAAGAATATTTAAACTGTCCTATCTCGTCTCTTCCATTTTTTAATGTAACCACGAAAGATGTCAATTCACGATTAGCGTTAAAAAATTCTTTTACACTTGTTTCACCAAATTTGCCCAATTCATTAGTTACGGTTTTTATAGCAGCATTTGTTTCAGCCCAACCAACAGTGTTCTGATTTATAGGTGGTACGGTTATTCCCATAGTTTTTCTAACGCTATCTATTGGACTATTTGAGTTCGCACCAACAAACGCTTTTTGTACATTACTTGCGGTCTGCATTGCTTGTTTGCTGATATTGTTAAGTTGATTTTGAATGTTTGATGAATTTATATTATCCAAATTCAAATTAACATTCAAATTCATATTTGCAAGCTGCGACTGAATTATTTTTGCAGTTTGCTGAACATTAAGTTGAGCAATCAATCGCAAAGCAGGATCACCGTTCAACGTTTTTTCTAATTGAAGAACATCTCTGTCTTTTATTCTTTTATGAGTACCCTCAACATCAAGCTGACCGCCTAAGTTAATCAAATAATTATATTGCATTGTATTTTCACCACCTTAAATTATGTTATCTTGTATGAAATTCCTTCTGAATCTAAGTAATCTGAAAAAGCCTTTAATACAGTCTTTTTTCTATGAATCATTTCATTACTATCAGTCCAAAACTTAACAGGTCTCCGACCCTTTCTTGCATAAATGCCAGTTCCGTGGATGCCCTCATCGGCATTATCAACAACCCATTCAGAATCCTTTTCACCTATAACGAATCCACTATCGTCTATTTCGTCATAATGTAAATTTGAGGTATCAATATACACTTGAATACTGACCGAATTTTTGTTATAAATCAATTCAGAAGTCACGCAACTATTCAAGAATTGATATGTTCTTTGATATTTTTTAGGGTCATAGTCGCCATACCATGCTATTAAAAAGTTGTCTATTATAAGTCCGACCTCGTTAGCAATTTCCACAGTGCCATTAGCAAGAATCTGTTTCATAGCATTTCTTAAATCACGTTCATTATTTATTACCACGTTTCACCAACTCCAAATATTTTAAAAGAGTTCCATGTTCTGATTCAGCTAATTCTTTATCATCGTTATAAACATTTATCCTTAGTCGCGTATTCTTTTTTAAATCCAAAGACAATACACCGATAAGAGATTTTGCATTTACATTTCTATCCAATGTTGTAAAATATATACTCGACTTTAATTGCTGGATTTTGTATACCATATGTTGTATATCTCTTCCAGTTATATTAGAGTCGAGTTCGATAAAACTTGATACACAATTCATTACTCATTTTCACCCTTACCCTTGTTTTCAATAGCGTGTTT
>CAYUTE010000168.1:0-3758 GCA_964447545.1 uncultured Eubacteriales bacterium | reverse complement strand
CAGATGTCAGCGCCATACCTGGGTAATTCGGCGAAAATGGAGCGGGTGATGGGAATCGAACCCACGCTATCAGCTTGGAAGGCTGAAGTTCTACCATTGAACTACACCCGCACCTCAATGACAAGAATTATTCTATCATATTGTGCGGTTAATTGTCAATAACATTTTTGAAAAAAATTAAGAAATTTTTTCAAGATCTTTTTTTAAATGTCTAATTATACGCTTTTCTAGTCTTGATATGTAAGATTGAGAAATGCCAAGACTGTCCGCAACTTCTTTTTGAGTATGCTCTTTATTGCCGCAAAGACCGAATCTAAGCTGCATTATAAGCTTGTTTCTGTCAGAGAGTTTGTTAACGGCAGTTAGTAGCAGATTACATTCAGCTTCTTGCTCGATTTTTTCTGTTACTGAATTTGGATCGCTTCCTAAAATATCAGAAAGTAAAAGTTCGTTTCCGTCCCAGTCTACGTTAAGGGGTTCGTCAATAGAGGTTTCGTTTTTTAATTGATTGCTTTTTCTTAAATACATTAATATTTCGTTTTCTATACATCTAGAGGCATACGTTGCTAGCTTTATGTTTTTTTGAGGGCAAAATGTGTTTACGGCTTTTATAAGACCTATTGTTCCTATTGATATTAAATCCTCTATGTAAACGCCGGAGGAGTCAAATTTTTTTGCTATGTATACAACTAATCTTAAATTGTGTGTTATTAGCGGGTCTCTTATGTTTCCGGGTTCATTGTTTATTATTTTTTGCATAATTTGAGCTTCTTGTTCTCTTGTAAGTGGCGCAGGTAAGACTTCGGAGCCGCCAATGTAATGTATTGTTTTTTTATGAGATAGTAATAGAGATTTTATTTTATTTATAAGTTTAATAATTTTTTTAGATATGTAATAGTAAATTTTCATTTTATAAAAAAGCTCCCCAAGTAAAATATTTGGTTTTTGTATTTCTAGCAGGCTATGTCTGGACTTATTAATGCAGGGAAATCTTTTGGAAGAATACTATCTTTGCATATTGCTATGTATGCTTGTTTTGGGATTTTATCGTTTGTAAAAATGCTTTCGGGCTTAAATGCGGGTAATATTCCCTCGCCTGATACGGTTTTAAACGGAATTAACCTAAATTTTGAACCAATCAAATCCAGCTGTTGATTTTCTTTTTTTTCTAAATTTTTTGAGCAGTATAAAACAATTTCTTCAGGGCATATATTCTTAACACTTGATTCACTTGCAACTATTACGGGTAATCCGGAAAAAGGTTCTTTTAATGAATTTTCTGTATCAACCATAGCATTTACTGTTACGGAGTTTCCGTTATTGTTTATGTGTACCTCGCATTTTGATTTCATCATTAATTTTCTTCCTAAAGTTCTGTTTATGATTTCTATTATTACGTATGCTATAGTTGTTGAAACAGCAAGGACTACCGGTGAAATATTAAAATAAACTGTTGAATTGTTCATTTGCATTCCGTTTGGTTTAAACATACACCACAAAGCAAACATAATACCCGAAAAAGCAAAGTTTATTGTGTAAAAGCAAATAAGAGTTTTAAAAAAAGATTTTAAATTTGTGGATTTAAAAGAGGCTAATACTATACTTGCCGACATCAAAAATTTAATTAATAGAGAAAAGAATATATTAAGTGGTGGCAATAATATGTATAGTGAGAAAAATCCCCCCAGAATTTCCCCAAAAATTATTCTTGATTTTTTTAATTTTAAAGATAAAAACTTTCCTGTTGCAAGTAGCAGAAAATAATTAATAAATAAATTCACGGCTATTAAAACGTCCAGGTAAATAATAGGTTTCATAGGGTCCTCCCGCCGTAAAGTTTTGAGGTTTAATTTCAAATATATAAACCTTGCTTTCAGTTTAATTATGAACGGTTTTAATCGATTATTATGTCAAATAAGGGCGTATGAAGAATTTTGATTTAATAAAATTTAATTGATTTAATTGTCTTGACAATCATAATTTAATTAAATAGAATACTAATATATATTTGTTACTTAAAAACTTATATTAAAAGGGAGCGGTATCGAAGAGGTCATAACGGGGCTGACTCGAAATCAGTTTGCGGGCAACCGCACGTGGGTTCGAATCCCACCCGCTCCGCCAGAAATCACCTTGACGCTTAGATGGTTGTTGAGGCTATTTTAATTTTGGTGACAAATAAGATTTAAATAATGTAGGGTAATGGGTGATTGTTTATGAAAATGTATTTTTACTATGGTGTAATGGGTTCAAGCAAAACCGCAAACGCTCTTATGAAAAAGTTCAACTTTGAAGAGAGGGGACGCAAAGTCGCATTAATTAAACCTAGCTTAGATACCCGTAATGGAAAAACTTTAATAAAATCCAGAATAGGACTTTCCAGTGAAGCATTCTATCTTGATAGAGATGCAACTATTGAAAGTGTTCTTGGTAGTAGAAATTTTTATGATATAATTATGGTTGATGAGGCACAGTTTCTTTCTTGTGACCAAGTTGATGAACTACGTAAATTCGCTGATAGCGGAGTTATGGTTATGTGTTACGGACTTAAAAACGATTATACAGGACATTTGTTTGAGGGTAGTCGCCGTATAATTGAAGTTTGCGATACTATCCGTGAAATTCAATCGATGTGTAGTAAATGTGGTTCTAAAGCCATAGTTAACGCACGCTACGTTGGGGATCAGATAGTATATTCGGGGAACATCATAGATATCGGCGGAGAAGACAAATACATAACATTGTGCCATAATTGTTGGATAAAAGGAACAATTTAAAATAATTACGTATAGTTATATAAATTTTTTAGAGCGGTGGTGGTAAGTTTGCAAAACGGGAGCGACGGTTTAAATTTTAATAGCGGTTTGAATCTTCAGTATAGTTTAGAGGCTGAGCAGTCAGTTCTTGGAGCGGTGCTTATAGATTCTTCATGTCTTAATAAAGTCGCAGAGATAATAGTTTCTCCTGATTATTTTTTCTTGGCCAATCATAAGCTTATTTATTCCGCAATGCTAGAAATGTTCACGGTGGGTGAACCTGTAGATTATGTAACTGTTCTTGAGAAACTTAAGCTTCAAGATGACACTGATTCAGCAGAATTTAAATCCTATTTACTCCAACTTGCACAAATTGTGCCATCGGTTTCGAACGTTGAGTTTTATGCTGATATTGTCAGGGATAAATATAATATAAGAACGCTTGTAAATGCCGCTAAAGATATAATAAGTGATGCAGAAGGCGAAAACTTAGACCCTTCAGAACTTTTAAATTCTGCAGAGCAAAGAATTTTTGATATAAGGCGTGGTAAAGAAACAAAAGGATTGCAAAGAGTAAATGAGATAATAGTTCAAACATTTGATAGACTCGATGCACTCAATTCTGAAGATGGACTTGACTATGTAGGAATCCCAACCGGTATAAAAGATCTTGATAGAGTTATAATGGGTTTAAATAAAACAGATTTAATATTACTTGCAGCCAGACCGGGTATGGGTAAGACGAGTTTTGCTTTAAATATAGCGGAATATGCTTCAATAAATAAAGATAAAAAAGTTGCATTTTTCTCTCTTGAGATGTCTAAAGAGCAGATTGTTTCCAGAATGCTTTCCACAAAGGGCCAAATTTCGGGTCAAAATCTGAGAACAGGCAAATTAACTGATAGAGAATGGGAAAAGTTAATCGAGGCAGGAGATATAATTTCAAAATCTCCAATGTATATAGACGATACTCCGGGTATTACGATTCCCGAGATGAAAGCT
>CAYUTE010000167.1:0-2650 GCA_964447545.1 uncultured Eubacteriales bacterium | reverse complement strand
AATACTTGTTTGTTTTAATAAACTCCATTCATCCTTTTCCCAAATAAGTGAGCATCCTGCAAATCCTGCTCCAAGAACGGCACTTAACACAGTCTGAATAATGACCGCTGTTATCTCATTACCAAAACGTTCCGTCAAACTCGGAGCACAGGGATAGTAACTACCATGACCGATTGCTAGCGAACCTCCAATTGTAATCAAATAACAAATTACAATTCCTCCTAATAAACCCGTAAATAATCTAAAAAACAATCCTTTTTTCATTTAAAATCACCTCATAATCCTAATACTTTTTTTATTTTGGGAACATACCTTCTGGAAACATAACTTACCGTTCCATTCGATAATTCCATACAAATGGTTCCTACAAAGCTTAAATCAAGGCTTTTAACCTTCTTAAGATTCACGATTTCTGAATTAGATATCCTAACAAACTTACTGCTATCCAGTCTTTCTTCCGCTTCATAAAGTCTCAATCTAATTTGATACGTTCCTTTGTCAGTTTGAGCAAAAACCTTACTGTCTTCTGCATAAATATTTACTATTGCATCCAGATCTAATAGCTCGACCTTATCCTCTCTGATACCAGAAATAGTTGTTGGAGCATAATCTAATCTGCTTACAAAATCAATAACTCTGTTAACATCTTCCGTTATATGCGCTGTTGTAATCATGATTTCAGGTTCTTTAGCTCCTGCATCGATATCAATATTCAGTTTCATGAATTTCCTCCTTTCTTACTTTGTAGTATATCATAATTAGAATTATTACCCACACTTTATCAATAGGTGGTCATTTTAGCCACATGACTGGTCAAAACAATGTTTTATCAGTTGATTCTTTCCCTTATATTTTCCCTTATCAGAGGTCGTAACCAAGGAGAAAACGATATAACACGATACAAGATGTGCCGGAGGGGGCACCCATGATAACTTTAGTATTTTCAAGAGGTTAACGAGATTTTTATAACAAGATATAACAGTTATTAAATCCCTTAAAATACCTCAAGTAAGAATTCAAACTTCCGGGTTTTTTAAATCTATTATATTAATCGTCAAACTCATCAAAATCGTCGGATTGCTCATCGCCTTCAATTACAATTTCTTCATCGGTATAATCTATTTTTTCGCCACAGGATGAGCAGAATTTAGAACCCAATTCTGTAGGTTGGCCGCAAGATTTACATAAAACTTTATTTTTAACACTCGCAATTTGTTTCTTTAACTCCTCAATCTGTAAGCTCAGATTTGCTATCTGCGCAACCTCATAATTTATATTTGACTCATCAGGAACATTATCTCTTCTTGAGTTATAAACAACTTTCCCGAGTCTTTCATATTCGCTTTTAAGTGAGCTTTTTAACTCTGCCATTTTAACATTCAATTTTGAAACATCAACAATTTTGCCGGCCTTCTCACCTATTGCGTCTACTGCAACCTTAGCTTTAACAAAAAATTCTTCTAATACTCCCATGACGATCACATCTCCATTTAAATTTTATTTCCATTTATTATATCCAAAATAATTAAAAATTACAAGCGTTTTATTTTTTTAAAAAATATTTTTGGGTTTTTTGAACAATATTTGCGGATTTAGATACATTTACAATTTTGAATCATACCAAAATTGCCATAGTAAAATCAAAAATTATTAATTTTACTCTCCACCCTTCTAACATATTCAACGCCAGAAGTTTTAGAAAGCTCAGACATGACTTTATCAAGCTGATGCGCATTTTCAACGCCTAACGTTATATATACAATCATTTTTTTGTTAACATCTGCCTTTAGGCTTGAAGATCTAAATTTTAAATCTTTGAAAGAAAACACCTTTTTTACAACTTTACTTACAGAATCCTCATCTAATCCGGTGCGAATCTCAATAGTTACGTCAAAAATCTGGTCTATATCTTCTGCCCACTTTGCAGAAACACATCTGCCCTCTTTAGTATTATCTATATTGTTTTTAAGGTTAACACAATTAGACCGATGAATAGTTACACCATACCCTTTAGTAATAAAGCCCACTATATCATCGCCGGGCAACGGGCTGCAACAACCCGCTATTTTGAACGCGCAACCATCAACATTATCTATAATCACCCCGCTACCACGCTCAGAGCTTTTTTTAGTTTTCCCTTCATAAGAAGGTTCGGGAGATTTGTTAAAAACTGAATCTGATTTGAATTTCTTACTGAACTCTGACTTGATTTGTGGCATCATCTTCCATAAATAAATTCCGCCATACCCAATTGCTGCATAAAAATCTTCTATATCAGAACACTGATGTTTTTTGATAAGAGGTTTCAAAAAATCGCTTAACATATCGTCCGGAATATCTATACCGTTTTTACGCATTTCGAATTCAAAATCCGATTTACCTTTTGCTATGTTTTCTTCTCTGCATTCTTTTTTAAACCATTGTTTTATTTTGCTTCTTGCCTCACTGGTTTTTACAAAATTGAGCCAATCTCTACCCGGACCTTTTGAAGGATCTTTTGAACTCATAATTTCAACTATTTCACCGGTTTTAAGTTTATGATCTATAGGAACCATTTTTCTATTAACTTTAGCTCCTGTAAGCCTATTGCCCAGTTCCGTATGTATAGCATAAGCAAAATCAACCACTGTTGAACCGATAGGAAGATTAA
>CAYUTE010000166.1:0-2744 GCA_964447545.1 uncultured Eubacteriales bacterium | reverse complement strand
AAAGCCATAGTCTTAGCGGTAGCACCAACAAGACCTTTCACATATGTTCCCACAGTAGCCTTCGCACCATTCAGTTTTATCATCTGTTCGCCAAGACTCTTATTTGTGTTATTAACGGCTTGTGCATATGCCATTCGTGTTTTGGTATCTTCTGCGGAAATGTTGTTATAGGTTTTAAGTGCTTGTGCTGTGCCATGAATACCACTTGTTGCCTGAATTTGTGAAGCATAAAAATCATCAACAGACATTTTAGCTGTGTCGGTTGACTTTGCATATTCAAGAATTTCAGAGTTAATATCTGTCAAATAATCAAGTTCCTGTTTGTTTTTCACTTGGGAAACCGCTGCGATTTGAGAAGCTACGGTATCATATCCGAGAATATTATCAGGTTTAATGCCTTTTGCAAGTCCTATTCCATTATCATCAAATTGGAATATGCCTTTATTTTTCGCACCCTTATATGTCATAACTGCCGTCAACGCTGTGCCTGTTAAACCTATATGTTCAGTCAGATCATCAAGTATATTAATCGCCTTGTCGATTATGTTTATGAAACCTGTAACCTCATCGGTCTTAACAAAATTCTGTACCAAATCAGTAAACGAGTTATTGAGTTTATTAAGCGAACCCGTCCAGTTATCAGCAGACTTAGCGGCTTCTCTTTCAGCCGAGCCTGCACCCTCTGAATAGTCTTGCATAATTTTGTCAAAATCATTGATACCAGTCAATAAAGCCGAAAGTGTGTTTGCTCTATATTTACCACCAATATCATTAAGGATAATTGCTCTCTTTTCATCACCTTCGGGCAACGAATTAAAAGCATCTGCTAATTCTCTTAACAATCTAATGGGGTCTTTAATCTGTTCTGTACCATTAACCATTTCGGTCATAGATACACCAACAGAATCAAATGCTTTAACTATACTCTTGTTTGATACATCAGAAAAGTTTACCATTAATGATTTGATAGCGTTACCTGTTTCAGCACCGTTCTCTCTTGTTCTCGATGTTGCTGTTGCAATCATAGCAGACAGTTCTTCAATTGTTACACCATACTGTGCAGCAATTGAAGCCGATTCTTTTGTAGCAGCCGCCATATCTGACATTGATACAGCATTGCGATTAGTTATCTGGTTTTGTCCGTCCAGTACACTTAATAACCTTTCTTCGCTTCCTGCTAAATCATATGCAGCGTTAGTAGCTATTAAATAGTCTTGGGCTGTTTCAGCCGTCACATCGCCTGCGGCTTCTGTCAAAATTGCAAGTTTAGCCATAGTTTCAGAACTTTCATCGTCAAATCCTGCACGGCTCATTTCCTTAACGCCTGATAAATAACTATTGGCTTTAATACCATATTGGCTTGCTGTCGCAAAAGAACTCTCGCTTAACCTTGCTAAACTCTCTTCTGTTCTATCAGAAGTTTTTGAAATCTCGGTTAAAATATTATCCATTTCACGCAACGATTCAGTCGCTTGCTCTACCTCGTTTATGGTAGCCATTGTAATCTGTGAAATAGAAAACCATTGCGTAAACTTTCCAAGTTTTTCTTTAAGAGAATCGAGTATACTTGAACCAACCTGTCCTGTTTGGGCAGCATATTGTGTTGTCTTTCTAAACTCTTGCTGTAATGCGGTGAGTTTAGCTTTATCAGCACCTTCGATTTGATTACGAATATTAATTAACTGTTGCTGTAATTCTTTGCTTGCTTTGGTGTTAGATTTCAACCACATCTGAATACGATTATCCAAAGTAGATTTATCTGATAGCAGTTTACTACTATTTGCTGTATTATTCAAATCAACTTTTAATTCTCTCGCATTTGTACTTGTATTCTCAATAGAACGGGCAAGTTTGGAGAACTCGGCAGACAATGTGTCGGTCATTCCTGTTTTAGCAAACTCGGTCATAAGTTTGTCATATTCGGCACTCAACTCTACTACGTCTTGCTTTAATTTAATAACGCCTGTATTGTTGGTATTCTTTGAAAATGCCGTCTGGTTACTAAGACTTACAAGATTTTTCAGCGAATTGCCTACCTTATCAACAGCACTTTGCTGTGCTGCAAAACTTGCTAATTTAGCCTTGGCAGAATCTAAATCGTTTATAAATTGAATTAGAGATTCATTATTTACAGTACCGTCAGAATTAAAAACATTCGCATATGAGGTTTTTAACTCTGCGAGTGTTTTAGACATATCAACAGTTTTAAGATTTGCCTTTTCTACATCAGCAATAAACTTATTAAGTTCATTGCCTTTTGTTTCAGCAGTAAGTTCAACAGGTTTTGCACGCAAATCAGTAGCCGTTGTTTCAGCTCTACGATACGCACTAACCAAAGAATCTAACTCTTTTAATGAGACTTGTACCTCTGTTTCAATTGTCTTAAATGTATCTTTGTTGGCGTTGTCGAATTTCAGAATTGACTCATAAATCTTTTCGTATTTTTCTCTTAATTTATCAAGATTGTCCTGATTTTTAATAGGTTTACTTTTGTTTTGATCTTCATAGTCAAATTCTTTTTGATTTAAGATAGCTTGATATTTAAGAATAGCGTTGGCATTTTTAGTGTCTTGGTTTGCGTTTATTTCATTCTGTTTCTTTTCTGCATATTCAAGGTTTCTATATGCTTGTATTAGCGTATTAAGTTCTGTGATTTGTGCTTTGATATTACTTTCAGCTATACTTCTTTGTTCAGAATCAAATGTATTTAATTCTTTTATAACCGTCAAAATCTCTTTATATTT
>CAYUTE010000165.1:0-2074 GCA_964447545.1 uncultured Eubacteriales bacterium | reverse complement strand
GAAACACAATATTTTGCATAAAAACAAAACCTCCTATTTTTCTTTCTACCAAAATATCACTATTTATTGTAACCTGCGTACTGTATTTTAGTGTTTTTCTATTCTAGATTAAAATTAGAGGCTCGTGGCAAAGGAGTTAGTGAAAAAAATAAAAGCAATTGTTTATCTCGCTAACAAAATTTTGTGAATCTAAAAACATCCATCGTGAATTTTTTAACATAGATTAAAAATGTGAAATGTAGGAGTTGACAATTCCTACATAATTTTATAAAATTGTAATAAAGAAGTCGATATAAGGAGGTGAATATAAAATGCTTATCATATGTACTGAATGCGGATTACAAGTTAGTGACAAAGCTATAGCTTGCCCTCATTGTGGATTTCCAATGAAAACAGAAATTCTAAATAAAAAGAATCGCCCACAGTCAAATAGACGAAGACGATTACCAAATGGATTTGGACAAATTAGTGAAATTAAAGGAAGAAATTTGAGAAAGCCTTTTCGCGCTATGGTTCCAGCTGGAAAAACATCAACAGGACGACCGATATCTAAACCGCTACGACCAATATCATATTTTTTAACATATAACGAAGCCTACGCCGCATTAGTAGAATATAACAAAAATCCATACGACCTAAGTAGAAATTTAACAGTCAAAGAATTATACGAACGATGGTCTGTTGAATATTTTAAAACATTAACTAGTAGCACATCAATATCTGCAATAAAGCGGGCTTGGAAATATTGTTCATCTGTATACGATATGAGAGCTATTGATGTAAGAGTTCGGCATATCAAAGGTTGCATGGAAAATGGATTATATCCAGGCACAGATAAAACCCCAGATGCGAGAACGCAAAATGCAATAAAATCCATATTCAACTTAATGTTTGATTATGCTTTAGAATACGAATTGATAGAGAAAAACTATTCGCGTTCTTTCAAATTATCTGATGATTTGATTAAAGAAATTACATCAATTAAAAATGGGCATATTCCATTCTCTGACGAAGAAATAGAGCTTCTTTGGAATAATTTAGAAAATGTTCAAGATATCGATATGCTTTTAATCCAATGTTATTCTGGATGGCGACCACAAGAGCTATGTATACTCAAAATATCAAACATTAATTTAAAAACTGAAGCATTTGTGGGAGGTATGAAAACTGATGCCGGAAAAGATAGAGTAGTTCCAATACATTCAAAAATAATGCCTTTGTTGTTAAAGCGCTACGAACAAGCGATCAAACTTGAGAGCAATTTCTTATTTAATTATGAGAAAAAATCAGGAAAAGTTGTACGATTTAGTTATCGTATGTATCGTGATTCTTTTAACAATATTCGTGATTCTCTTAAACTAAATATAAACCACCACCCTCACGATGGACGAACACACTTTGTTACAATGGCAAAAAAAGCCAATGTTGATGAATATGCAATTAAATATATGGTCGGACATAAAATAAACGATATAACAGAAAAAAGATACACGAAAAGAGAATTCGATTGGCTAAAATCCGAAATCGAAAAAATAAAAAAATAGCGGTATGAATGGTGTAGAAATAATGTAAAAATGATGTGCTTTTTACACTAACTAACCACCCATAACCGCTATTAAATACGTTAAAATATCTATAAAACCTACAAATTTAGCATATATACGATTATATAATAAAATCGTATAAGTCTGATTCCATCTAATATTTTACTATATTTTGTAGAAATACGCAAGGAATAAATCAAATTTAATCTCTTTTTATTTCATTGTATTACATCTTAATGTTAAATACAAACGTCTTCCTCTGAGAAATTATTCATCGGGTTTTTGACTTCTTTTTCCGACGACATATCTTTCTTTTACAGGAAGACGTTTTACTTCGTTTATAATTCTTGCGGCTGAGCCATTTCCGTGTAATGCTTCATACGGACCATATAAATAATCCACAAGGTTCTCATACTCATCTGGAGTTATGTAACCTCTTTGTATGTATTTCATACCTAAGTCCATAATACGATCGTGACCCAACCCTCTCAACATTTTCGATTTAGCATCTTTTTTGTCGAGTTTCTTTT
>CAYUTE010000164.1:0-2942 GCA_964447545.1 uncultured Eubacteriales bacterium | reverse complement strand
CCGATGCTGCAGGAAATGCTGTCGTGTCCGGTCGATCGGGAACCGGCCTTCTATCAGGATGTTGCATCCGACCGATGCTGCGGCACCCTGCTCGCACATTGCACGGGCACGGCACCCAAGACGCTCTATTTCTATCGGACGGAGGTATTCATCGTCGTGTTTTTATTAGAAAAAACGGCGATTAGCAAACGCCCCGGGAGCGGACAAATCGGCATTCGGATTCGAAGCGGGCAAACGTTTTGTTGTCGATTTTTTTGGATTTGTCGGAATTATGCGTATATTTGCACTCCCCGAAAGGCATGAACGTGTTATTCGAGGCGGGATATTTTTCCGGCAGTTGGATTGGGCAGTTAGGAAACATATTCCGTAATAAAAAGTTCCAGCAGCCCGGGGACAAATGAATAATAAGGTCTGATGGCCGAGCGGTTAGGCAAAGGTCTGCAAAACCTTGTACAGCGGTTCGATACCGCTTCAGACCTCTTTTACACAGAAATCGTCGTTGTAAACCAAATACTTACAACGGCGATTTTTCTTTTACACACAAATCTACACACAGATTTTCGCATTTAACCCCACTTTATTTTAATTGTAATGGGGCGATTTACGCTTCAAGGCTTCATCCACTTTACGTGGATCGAACAAAATCAAACGCCCATCCTGAACATAAGGAATAACATTCCCGTTTTTTAATTTTTGGGCTTTGCTCTTGCTCACACCCAAATACTCGGCTAAACCGTTAATCCCTTTAATAAATTTCGGATCGCCCGTCTCCCTGCCTTTGTTCAATTTGGCGAACATCTCACACAGGATTTTTCTAAATACATTTCCAAACTCATTTTCATCGGCGAAATTGACCATCGCATTCCTCTGAAAGATTTTTCCACATAAATTTACAAGTTCAGTGTCATCAAAATTTACATTCATATAATTAATTTATTTTTTATTTCTTCTCCCAAATATCAAACAACAGGTATCAGAACCAATTCTTTCGCAAAAGTATATTTTCAATCACAGAAAAACAAATAAAATTAAAAAATCACCTATGCAATCTAAATCGAGAGCAAGAATTAAATGCATTAATTTAGCACTTTTTACATGATTTACAATACATTATCACCGTAAGCACCCTCTAAAATAGTATCAAAAAAAGTAGGTTTAATATGCCACAAACAGATTTATGTATGTCGCGGACGGGGCGTAATTAAAAAATAAATTTTCTACTACTCTTGACTTTTTTACTAATTTTACTACTATTTATATAAAAAAATAATAAGTTATGGAAAATAAAAAAAGAGTGTATCGCGAGTTGAGCGATGAAACCAAAGCGAAAATCAGCAATTCAAGTAAAGGGAAACCCAAATCGGCAAGCCATCGTATACACATTTCGCAAAGCATGGCCGACTATTGGAAAACGATCCCCCACAAGCCCAAAAATAAACCAACCACCATGAATGATTTGATTGGAGCCCCGAATGACGATTAACCACTTATCAAGGTAAGGCCATCATTATTTTGGGTATAAAATAAAAGAAAAAACAAGGACTTAACGTGATAAACTATGATAAATTAAAGATTGTTTCCGAATTAAAAAATATAAAAATATATGATGAGAACAGATTTAATAAAATTGTAAAAAATAGTATAGTTACTGAATTGATATTCAATATGACTTCTCCGTTTTTATTATGTATAAAACTTGATTATGCTGACAAAGAGTTAGTTATAGAATTTTCAGGGAAGATTTTGGGAAATGATTATCCCAAGTTGATTTCACTCGACACGATTGAAACCTGTTTTGAACATATCAATGACATGGGCTTTTGTTCGATTGATCCCCACGCTATGATGAATAGCAAAGTCGTCAAATGCGACGTAACGAAAGATATTCCTTATCAAGACGTTCCCTGCATGACTACTTTTATTAGAAACAATCTGTCCAATTATCAAAAATATGTTTGTCGTTTGCTGCGCAACGGGAACTTCATCGTGGAAAAGAATGTAATCACCCGCCAAGCCAAGAAAAGATTGACAATCTACGACAAAGGCCAAGAAATGTCAAAGGTCGAGAATCGTCAATTTATGAAGAAATTCGGCATTCGGGAGGATCGCTTCCATCAACTCTGTAGATTTGAACTGAATCTGAACAGTATATCACAAATAAAAACTTCATTGAATGTCCGCGATACGAGTTTACAGCAAGTGTTGGCAGCTACGGTCAATCCAATCCGATCGTTTATGGATGAGGTGTTAGCAGACGAGCAATGCACACAAATTACAAGGTCAAAAAACTATTTCACGTGGTTGGTTCTCAAAGATTGCCATTTCGATATTGTACAAGTGGAAAACAAAATACGCCAAATCTATCCGTCCAAGGGAACAAACATAAGCAAGGTAATGAAACCTTATCGCATGATGCTCGCCCAACTTCAACAAGGAGAGCATAACAAGAAATCGGAACTGCTCGATTTACTCACTTGATGTGTTATCTAACACGTCTATAAAATGCAAGGACCGTCTTGTAGATAATTACGAGGCGGTTTTATCCTGTTTAACGTTTGACGGGAAGCTATTTTGAGCTGCCATTCTTTTGCTCCTGCGTCTCGATATTTTTTATAAATTGTTTGACAGCCTCCAACGATTCCACTTTTACGATCTTCCCCGCATATTCCAAATAGCCGCGAATCTGCGGATGTGATTCTTTTACAAACAGGTCGGAAATTTCGACACCCAATATATCGGCAACCTCTTGCAAGCGGTTCAGCGTCGGATTCCCGTTAAGCGATGCCGACAGATTTACAGGTGAAATGCCTATTTTTTCGGCTATCTTTCCCATTGTCATCCCTTTTTGCCTGCAAATCTCCTTTATGCGTAATGCCATACCACACTATTTTTCGGCAAAGATAGCAAAAAGTAGTATATGATTAAAATTACAATTATTTTTT
>CAYUTE010000163.1:0-2134 GCA_964447545.1 uncultured Eubacteriales bacterium | reverse complement strand
CAGATAACAGATTAACAGATTTATAAATACGGCTTCCTATGCAGACTTTGGCATGGGAAGCCGTTTTTGTTGTTAAGGTGAGGGGAGAAATTTCTGCTAATTTGCTTTTTTAAACCGTAGTGACAGCGCTTGCGGCTGTCCACAGTCTTTTCAGAAGATTTCTTTTTTAAATCTTAATATATATTTATAATCAACTCGTAGGGGCGGGTCTCCGAGCCCGCCCGAAAATGCTTTATTAACTCCCTCAGTCTCGCTGTCGCTCGCCAGCTCCTTCGGTGAGGGCGCGGAAAAGGACGGCGTGTCAAGGATGCCATGTTCTACGCTCAATTTGCTTTTATTCTTACACCCGTAGGGAACGTTGTGGGCAACGTCCACAACAAGCTATGATAGAAAAAATTACTTGTAAAAATATCTACTCGCTTTATCTTTTCTTATTTTTTTAGTACATTTTATTGCTATTAACATTGTTTTCTTTTGATTCTGCTGTTAATTTGTAATGCTCAATAATAATTTTTACAACATCTTGTGGCGATAAGTTTTCATTATTGATTTTCAAATGGTTTTCAAATAAGTATTCATCCTCGTTTGTATTCATCCTTTTGTTATTGTGATAATTAAGCAGATTTCTTTTGCTCCACTCAATATCCTGCTTAGATTTTTTCATTTCAAGTCTGTGAGGTGTAACATTTCGTTCCATCCGAACATCTAAGCTTGCAAACAATTCAACAAAATAAAATCTGCCGCCCGATTTTTCAAAACGCTTTTTCAAATCAATTATACTGTTAATCTGATTTATATTATCAAAATCCAGTGCTATGGTGAAAATCATATTTTCATTATATTTTAAAGTGGTTGCAAAGGCTGATTCTCTTATCAATAGGTTAAACTCTTTCTGAGCAGGAGTTGCAAATCCGAATATCTTATCAGAAACCTCTATTGAATCGTGATTTATCATCAGGTTATATCCTGTTTTTTCTCTCAGCTCCTCGGCAACTGTCATTTTTCCTACCGCTAAAGGACCTGTTATTACTATTAAATCTGCCATTATAAAACCTCCTAAAAAAATAACCGTTGATGAAATGCTCATCAACGGTTTAAAAATAGCTGTTTATAAAAACTATTCTTTCGTAAATGAACATGACAATTTAATTTCGTACACAAAATCGTGTGCAAAATCAAAAATCTTATCAAGCTCATTTACAAAAATATACATATTGATTTTCCCTTCGAATATTTTGAACATACTAACACTAAAAGAATATTTTGTCAACTGATAATGAACACATATTTGATAAACCATAATCGGGCTTCTTTTACTTTTATATTTTCTTGACTTTATTGAAATCTTACTTTAATATATAATAGAAGTAATTTTTGGGCAAAATCTATAAAATTTCAATTATCATATTAAAAAATTAGGCGCAATTAACTATGTTGTAAAAATTGATGATTCGGGAGAGGCTTATGAATATTAAGAAAACCGTCAAAAGCGTATATCAGGATTTAACAACTCATTGGAAGCGTCCCGCCGAGGGTAATTTTGTTTCTTATAAGGAAATTTTAAACCTCAGTTTAGGCGGTATGGGAAATCAGCTTACAATGCAGCTTGCGTGGCAGATGGGCTTAAACGCAGGCAACGCCTTGCTCGGTTCAACTATCGGCATCCGACCGCTTCACTTGCAGTATATGTTTACTATTCAGACAATTCTGAACGTGATATTCTTTTTTGTCAGGGCGTGGTTGGTTGACAACACACGCACAAAATGGGGACGGTTCAGACCTTATATTGCTTTTGCGGGAATACCCCTTGCTGTATTGACGGTGACGTTTGTTTTCTTACCGTTCCAAACTATGTCATACAATCAAAAGCTGATAAGCGTTTTTGCTTTTGCTATGACCATAATTATGGTGCAACCGCTTTTCACCGATACATATTCAGAGCTTTCGACCGTCATAACCCCCAACAGCGAGGAAAGGGCAAAGGTTATATCAATTAACTCGCTGATTTTCAGCTTTGCACCCTCTCTTACGGGCTTGTTTATTCCGATTTTATCTAATCTGACAGGCGGCTATACCAATATCAACACATACAGATATGTCTTTGCGCCGATAACGCTTTTAGGTCTGGGCTTTA
>CAYUTE010000162.1:0-21129 GCA_964447545.1 uncultured Eubacteriales bacterium | reverse complement strand
GCTCTTCGAATTCGCCGAAAATAGGCTTACAAAGAGCTTGTAAAAGTTTTATCATTAAACTTTCCTCCCTAAAAATTTTATATAGTATGTACTATGCTTACATTATAGCACACTCATTAATAAAATGAAAGGGATTTTCCGAAAAAAATTAAATATAAATAAGAAAAATCCAATATTCCGCAAAATAGATAAAACAAACAAATGCCGGCTGTTATTTTATACAATTTAAATATTAAAACCAAAGCACAGATAACCCGAAAACAAATTGAAAATAAAACAACTACATTTTCTTAATTTTAAAAGCCATAAATTATACTCAATTTTTAAAGATATCAGAAAATCTATTTTTTAACAATGTAGTCTTTTCTTTTCCGGATACATCATACTTGATTTTACCATTATCCAAAACAATCAACCTACTGCCCAAATTCATTGCATGCTCAATGTTGTGGGTTATCATAAGAGTGGTTATAGAGTTATCAGAAATGATTTTTTGCGTTAGGTTTAAAATCTTCTCACTTGATTTAGGATCAAGCGCTGCTGTATGCTCATCTAAAAGAAGAATTTTGGGCTTTACAAAAGTTGCCATCAAAAGTGTAATGGCTTGTCTTTGACCACCTGAAAGAGTACCCATTTTGGCATCAAGTCTATTTTCTAGTCCAAGATTTAACTTTTTTAGCTCATTTTTTAAAGCCTCTCTATTCACTTTATTTATTCCGAATCTTAATGTCTTTTTTTTATTTCTGAGCATGGCAAGCGACAAATTTTCTTCAACCGTCAAGTTTGGGCAGGAACCTTTGAGCGGATCCTGGAAAACTCTACCTATGAACTTGGCCCGTTTATGTTCAGGAAGTGTTGTGACATTTTTCCCGTCTATAAATATTTCACCTGCGTCAGGTAAAAGGCTACCTGAAATTAAATTCATAAGCGTTGACTTACCCGCTCCATTACCGCCAACTATTATAACAAATTCGCCTTTTTTTATATTTAAATTCAAGTTTTCAAATATAACTTTTTCATCGGCAGAATCGCCTCCAAACTTTTTAGAAACATTTTCCAATTTAAGCATTTCTATTTACCCCCTTTATTTTTTTAATGTTTGGCAATCCTAACAAAATGGCAGTTACAAAAGCCGTAAATAGTTTTAAATCGCTTGGATTCATTCCTAGATTTAGCACTATAAAAACTATTATTCTATAGCAAACAGAACCTAAAATCGCACATATTAATGCACTTAGAATCTTATTTTTAGTATTGAAAAATATCATAAAGCTTTCACCTATAACAATTGACGCAAGTGCTATTGCTATTGTTCCTGTGCCCATATTAACATCTGAGTATCCCTGATTTTGCACAATCAAAGCTCCTGCCAAACCACAAAGCATACTACTTATCATTAATGCAATTATTTTTTTAAAATTGGTATTTCCGCCTTGGGCTCGCATCATTTGCTCATTATCACCTGTTGCCCTTATCGCAAGGCCAATTTGAGTTTTAAAAAATATATTTAGTAGTAAAATTAAGATTAAACATATTACAAAACCTATTGCGAAAGTTGAAAATATAGGATTTTCTTTTAAAATTGATAAGCTATTTTCAAAATCTGAAAAAATCGTGCTTTTACCGAGAAGCGAAAGATTTGCTTTCCCCATAATTCTTATATTAATTGAATATAAAGCTATCATCGTCAATATGCCGGATAAAATTGGTTGGATTTTTAATTTTGTATTAAGTAGTCCTGTTATAAGTCCGGCTAAAGATGTTAACAATCCCGATGCTATCAGGCTCAAAAGCGGGTTCACGCCATTTGTTATAAGCAATGCGCAAATACTTCCGCCAAGAGTCAGACTCCCTTCTGCAGTCATATCTGCAAAATTTAGTATTTTAAACGTTATAAACACTCCGAGCGCAAGAACAGACCAAATTAATCCTTGCGAAAGTGTGGATATTAATATATTCATTTTACAATTTCTCCTTTCAATTTTTCAGGTATTTTTATTTTTAATTTTTCTGCGACTGTTTCATTTAAAGTCAATTTTATATCGCTTAAAGTTTCTATGGGAATATCTGCCGGATTTTTACCTTTTAGAACTTCTACCGCTTTTTCGGCTGTTAATCTACCAAGATTATAATAGTCCATTCCGTAAGTGGCAAGCGCTCCATTTTTCACACTTGCTGTTTCACTACATATTATCGGTATACCGTGTTTTTCTGCACATCTGCTCACAAGCGGCATACTTGAAACAACTAAGTTATCTGTTGGAATAAATATAGCGTCTACTTTGCCTACCATATATTCAATTACTTGCTCGAGTTCGTTTAAATTAGAAACTGTATAGTCTTTTGCGTCCAATCCTAGTTTTTTGGCTTCTTCGTTTGCCATTATTGTTTGATGCTTAGAATTGATTTCGGCTGAAGAATATAAAAATCCGACTTTTTTTGCATTTGGTATAAGCTCTTTTATAAGTCCAATTTGCTTTCCTACTGGTATCATATCATGTGTACCCGTTATATTATCTTTTTTTAGACCGGAAAGCTCGGGATTTGTAACCGCAGTTATTAAAATAGGCGTACTGCTTTCTAGATTAGAAACAGTTTGCGCCGCCGGAGTGGAGATGGCAAAAATTAAATCCTTTTTATTTGATTTAGTAAAATTATTTGCAATCTGATTTAAAACGTTCTGATCTCCACCGGCGTTTTGATATTCGATTTTTATATTTTCGCCGTCTTTATAGCCGAGTTCGGCAAGTTTATCTATAAATCCGATTCTTGCCCCATCTAAACAATCATGTTCCGATATTTGTATAATTCCTATTTGCTTTACTTTATTATTCGAGTTTTTATTACTTAAAACTATAAGCGATAATGCACACAGACTCAAAATCAAAAGGGCCATTTTATACTTTTTAATTTTCATTTTTTACTCTACCTTTCTTATAAAATTAATTTTATTTAAATTTGTGTTTATACAATCAATTTTAAATCGCTCATCAAAACAAGTTTTTCTTATAACTGCCATCTTTAATTTTTTTATGTACATAATTTTTCCTCCTTAAAAAACAAAAAGAGCCAAAACTTAATCGATTATAAGTCTGGCTCAATTTATATTTATTATATGAAATATAAAAAAGCCACCTCAGACTACCCATGTCTGCGATGGCTTTGAAAGCATAGCAAACATAGGTTACATAAAGCAGCTAAATTTGTAAACATATTGATTACATATGCTTTGCATTTATGATACACTCCATTCGTAATTCTAAATTTATATTTATGCTATCAGTATACCATAAATTTTATTTTTTGCAACCAACAGTTTTTTATTTTCTGCTTTATGCCATTATTTTTAAGGCACTTTAAGACCCAGTTTTTCGATAACCTCTGTATTTAACATCAAATCCGAATTTTCAATATGTTCAATAGGCATATTTTGAGGTATATCTTGCCCTATCAAGACTTTTTGGGCTTGATTTGCAGTAATCTTTCCTAGTTCGTAGTAATTTACCCCAAATGTTCCGGCAGCACCTTTTGAAAGAAGATTATCTTCACCGCATATAACAGGTATTCCAAGATTCAAAGCTGTTTTTGAAATTAACGCCATATTAGATGCCACCATATTATCTGTTGGAGTATATATGGCATCAATTTTGCCCTGCATTGATTCAACCACTTGCTGAATTTCCGATATTTGACTAAATGTAAATTCTTTTGCGTTTAAACCTAATTTTTTAGCTTCGCTTAAGGCTATTTCTGATTGAAATTTGGAATTCGCTTCACTTGATGAGTATAAAACCGCAATATTTTCCGAATTCGGTTTAATTTTTTTAATTAATTCTATTTGTTTGGCAATTGGAGCAAGATCGGAAGTTCCACTTACGTTTGTTTCCGGTTTTTCGTTTGATTTTACAAGATTTGCACTTTCAGGATTAGTTATTGCCGTTACCAATATTGGAATTTTATTTGTAACTGCCGCTGCAGATTGAGCTGCAGGAGTAGCAATTGCAAAGATTAAGTCGCAGTTTTCAGAAACAAAGTGGTTTGCTATCAAACTACAATTGGACTGGTCTGCCTGCGCATTTTTGTAATCTATTTCTACTTCCAATCCTGATTTTTTAATCTCATCAATAAATCCTTGTCTAGCAGCGTCCAGGGCCTCGTGTTCTGTAAACTGTAAAATCCCTATTTTAAATGCTTTTTTGCTTTGAACGTTTTGTTTGAAAATGCTTATTATAGCTAAAATTATAAATATTATTAAAATCCACCATCGTTTTTCTTTCATGATAAAAACTCCTTTATATATTAATTTTTTATTTGCAACTACGAATTTTTGATATCGAGTATCATATAGCACTACTATAAAAATCATAATTTTCACTCCTTAAAGTTTGAAATAAAATAAGAGCCCAAAACTTTTTAAAGTTATAGGCTCTTTAATTTGATTATTTAAAATTAAAAAGCCATTACAGATTTCCTTTTTCGGATATCCGTAATGGCGTCATAAACTACTACAGATACCGATTACCTGTAATAGCCATACCAGTTGTTATTTATTATTAAAGTTTTGAATTTACTCATTTCCATATTCTCCATATATACTACTTGATTTATATCACTATAGTAATTATATAATATATTTATGCTTTATGCAACCCCTAAGTATGGTACGGGTGACAGGACTCGAACCTGCACAGCATGCACCACTAGGACCTAAACCTAGCGCGTCTACCAATTCCGCCACACCCGCTAATATATCCACTATGCTCATTTTACCACTATATCAAATAAAAAACAATATAATTTTTATTTTTGAAATATGATTCTATCTAAATAAAAACCAAAAAATAGAGTAAATCAATTATCACACTTTACAAGTGATTTTAGATTCACTCTATCGTTGTTATTATTGTAATTTTCTCAGGAGCCAGAAGTAAATCCACGGTTAACAAGATCGGCTAAAGCATCTACTGCATCGACTTCATCTTCCCCATCAGCTGTGATTTTAATAGATGTATCACAACCTATACCCAACGAAAGAATTCCAAGCAAACTTTTAGCATTTACACGACGTTCATCTTTTTCTACCCAAATAGTAGATCTAAATTCATTGGCTTTTTGGATAAAGAACGTAGCTGGGCGTGCATATAATCCGACTTGATTCTGAACTATTACTTCTTTTGTATACATAAAATTTATCTCCCTTAGAAAAAATTTTTATCGTTTTATATATAAGCACTTACAATAAAATACTTACTGATTTATTATAACATAATTACAAACATAGTCAATAAAAAATGTCGCTTTGGATTAATAAAATTTAAAATTAATTTTTAATAATATTAACCATTTCATTAGAATTACAAAATTAATTTTATTTGGTTTTTTCAAACATATCCGGTCTATATTTTTTTGTTTCCTCAATTGACTTTTCGTTTTTCCATTTAATTATATTGGCGTGATGCCCAGAAAGTAAAACTTCAGGGACCTCCCTACCTCGCCAAACCGCCGGCTTTGTGTATTGAGGATATTCTAAAAGCCCGTTATAATGGCTCTCGTCTTCAAAACAGGATTCCTCCGATAAAACTCCCGGAACAAGTCTTGAAACCGCTTCCACCAATACCATTGCGGGAAGCTCTCCGCCTGTTAAAACGTAATCACCAATCGAAACTTGAAAATCTACTATTTCTTCAATTACTCGTTCATCTATGCCTTCATAATGACCACACAAAATAGCAATGCTTTCCTCAGAATCTTTTATTTTTCCGGCTAGCTTCTGCGTTAAAACTTTTCCTTTGGGCGACATATATATAAGTTTAGGCCGCAACTTACGTTCCGCACATATATTCTCAAAGCACTTATATATAGGCTCCGCCAGCATTACCATTCCTTGCCCCCCGCCGTATGGGGTGTCATCTACTCTTTTATGCTTATCATATGCAAAATCTCGTATTTGGTGGCATTTAATATCTAAAATCCCTTTACTTCTGGCTCTACCTATTATACTAGAACTTAAAAAAGCTTCACAAACCTCCGGGAACAATGTCATTATATCAATTTTCATCAAATACACCCTCCAAAGGATTGATAAAAATCTCATTATTATCTAGGTCCACTTTACGGATAGTCCCTTCAATAACCGGCAAGTAATATTCTTTATTCTTATTATCTTTAATAGTGTAAATATCATTGGCTCCGGTATTCCAAACTTCTTTTAAAATACCATATTCCTTATTCGAAATATCATCTATAACTCTGCAGCCTTTTAAATCTTCTATGAAATATCTTCCTTGCTCCAGAGGTATATCGCTTCTTTTTGCGTAAATAATTTTCCCTCGCAAGTCTTCAGCTTCTTCCCTATTATCGACACCCGATATTTTCAACAAAACATTATTTTTATGTATTCTCATGCCTTCAATTTTAAAAGGCTCGCTTTCAGGATTAAACAACATTTTAGATATTTCACAAAAATCCTCAGGGCTATCACACCAAGATTCGATTTTAATCTCTCCTCTTACTCCGTGAACCCCTACAACTTTTCCTATTTTTAAAAATTTATTTCTTGACACTTTTTTCTCCAATTAATTTAACTGATTTTTATTTTTTGATTTCTTAAATTCAAAGTATTCATCTCTTAAGATAGAATAAATCGCATCATTGCACCAATTGCCTGAATTAGCCCTATCATATCCTCTGAGTACGCCCTCAAAATGCATACCGCACTTTTGCATAACTCTGCCTGATGCCGGATTATCTACATCGTGCATCAACTGTACACGATGAAAATTAGCATTACTAAACAAATAATTTAAAACCGCATCCAGAGCTTCCGGCATTATGCCTTTTCCCCAATGCTTTTTTGAAATGACATATCCAATTGCGCAACATTCGTTATCTTCTTTTAGCATGTTTACGGTTATATCGCCAATAACTTCACCTGTATCTTTAAATGTGATACACCAACAATAAAAATTATCGTTTTTGTATTTTTCGATTTGATGATTTAAAAATTCTTTCATCTGATCTAAACTATCATAAGCTTTCCAAGAAAGATATTTTACATTTTCGGGATCTTTAGCCCAGTTTTCAAAAACCGGTTTTGCATCTTCAATTTCAAATTTTCTTAATAAAAGTCGCTCGGTTTCTATGCTTTTTGTTCCTACATGAGTTAACATTAAACATCCTCCTAAGCTCACTATTAAAAAATTCTTATTTTAGATTATTATACCAAAAATTTAAAAATTTTTTGAATATATTTTTATCGCATTCAAAAGTCAACATATTATGCGCTTCCACGGCTGTACACCAAATACATTTTTCAACTTCTCCGTCCTGCGGCTTGACGTCTATATTATTAGTTTTGGCTGCATAAAACACAACTTCTAGAATAGCTCCTTTTTTAAACGAAAAATAAACATTCGCTCTAAAACCGGGCAAAAACTCTACACTAAGATTAACTTCTTCTTTTATTTCTCGTGCAGCTGTTTCAAGCTCGGTTTCATCAACCTCCATATGCCCTTTTGGGAACCCAAAAATACTATTTCCTTTATAAATGGACTCAATAATTAAAAACTTATATCCATCTTCGAATTTATGAGCTATTATTCCTCCGCAAGATTTTTCATATTTTGCATAATTAAAAAGCTTTTCAGAAATAAAAAACTCGCCACTGTCATTCTTCTCAAGCGGAAGAACATCAATAATACTACTACCATTTATAGCTCCAAAAATACACGGAAAGCTAACTTTATGTTTACCGTCTTCCTGCCACTTTAATTCGGGTTTTAAATAATTTGAGTTAATACACAAAACACATATTGATTCTTTTATATTTTTGAATCCACTCGCAACATCTAAAATTTGGCCGAAAGTACAACAGGATATATAATCTTTATCTTTTAGAGGTAATTCACCTAAAAAATTATAGTTTGAATCCTTCTTTAAAAAATATTTTTCAAAATCATTATTTTTCATAACATAAAATAAAATCATAATAATTCTCCAAATCCCACAAAAAACGACAATCAAAAAACATTGCAAATGCCGTTTGGAAAACTAATTTTAAAGCTCTACCAAACGGCAAATATATTTTATTATTTAACCAATTTCCACTGCTATTTTTAAATTTTGTCTGACAGCAGCAGCTCTTGCTATGCTCCTTATAGATTTTGCTATACGTCCATGACGGCCTATTATTCTTCCCATATCTTCCTCATCGACCGTTACTTTATAAACTACAATTTCATCATGTAATAAGTTATCATCTTTTTCGATTTTTACCTTATCGCTTTTTGTGACCAATCTGCAAACAATAGCTTGAAGTAACTCTATTATCGAATCTTCCATACAATTACCACCCTTGAACATAACAATTAATTAAAAAGAATACAGCAAATCTAAAGTCATATTTTACTCACTAATGACAGATTTCAAAATGCTTTTAACTCTTTCGGTTGGTTGTGCACCATTTTTAATCCATTTTTGTGCTTTTTCAACGTCGATTTTTACAACGTTTGGTTCTACCATTGGATTGAAATATCCGATTTCTTCAATACATTTTCCATCACGTGGTGAACGCGAATCTGCTACTACCACTCTATAAAACGGTTTTTTATGTGCTCCTACTCTGCGAAGTCTGATTTTTACTGACATATTTTTGTCCTCCATATTAATTATTTATTTTTATATATTAATTTTAAAAAACATATAAACAAATTTAGAAAAATTTAGGAAATCCAAATCTTTTTTTCTTGGAACCGCCACCAAAGCGTTTCATCATTTTTTGCATTCCCTCAAATTGCTTAAGTAACTTATTAACCTCTTCAACTTTCACGCCGCTCCCTGCAGCTATTCTCTTTTTGCGTGAGGAATTGATTACACTAGGTTTTTGACGTTCTTCAAGCGTCATTGATGTAATTATTGAACATGTTCTGTCCATAATACGATCATCTACGTCAACATCTTTGAGTTGCTTATCCATTCCGGGCAACTTGCCTAAAATATTCTTAAGCGGACCCATCTTTCTGATTTGCAACATTTGTTGCCTCAAATCGTCCAAATCGAAGCTATTTTTTTTCAGTTTTTGTGCTACTCTTTCAGCTTCATTCTTATCAAAATTAGCCGCTGCATCTTCTATGAGTGTAAGCACATCGCCCATTCCAAGAATTCTTGAAGCCATTCTATCCGGATAAAACTCTTCCAGATTATCGAGTTTCTCGCCCATACCGACAAACTTAATAGGCTTACCTGTAACCGCCTTAACCGAAAGTGCAGCTCCTCCACGTGTATCGCCATCAAGCTTTGTAAGTATTACACCGGTTATATCTAGCAAGTCATTAAATGATTTTGCTACTGTAACAGCATCTTGACCCGTCATTGAATCAACAACCAACAATATTTCTTGTGGACTGAGCGCACTCTTAAGATCTTTAAGCTCGTTCATAAGTTCTTCATCGATGTGAAGTCTACCGGCGGTATCAACTATTAAAGTATCATATCCGTGGTCCTTAGCATACGAAAGCGCTTCTTTAGTGATTTTAGTTGGCGGAATAGTTCCCATTTCGAAAACATTAACGCCTATTTGTTCCCCTAAAATTTGCAACTGCTTTATCGCCGCCGGACGATAAACATCACACGCAACCAAAAGCGGTCTTCTACCTTGCTTTTTTAGCATCAGCGCTAATTTTGCACAATGAGTTGTTTTACCAGAACCTTGCAATCCGCAAAGCATTATGACTGTTGGGGGTTTTGAAGAAAAATCAAGTCTGATTTTTTCCTCTCCCATAAGGCTAGTCAGTTCTTCATTGACTATTTTAACAACCATCTGGGCCGGAGTTAAACTTTCCATTACTTTTGCGCCGATTGCTCGCTCAATTACTCTGTTGGTAAAATCTTTTGCGACTTTATAATTTACATCTGCTTCCAAAAGAGCCATTCTTATTTCTCTCATAGAAGTTTTTACATCGTTTTCCGACAGCTTACCTTTTGAACGCAATTTTTTAAAAGCCATAGAAATTTTCTCTGAAAGATTCTCAAATGCCACACAATCACCTCCACTTTTAAAATTTTATTTTATTTAAAGTTTTTAATGCTAAATCACATAGTTTTTCAGATTCACAAGGGTCTAAACGAATTTTATTTTTTGCTTTACTTACAGATTTTTTTATTGAATCCAATTGATCTTTTACACCTTCAATTTTCTCCCAAAAGCCAAGATTAGATTCCATATCATTTAGCGAAGATTCACCTCTTTTAATAGCATCATAAACACCTTGCCTAGTTTTACCGGTATTGTCAGCTATTTCAGCAAGAGAAAGGTCCTCATTATAATACAAATCCAAGCTATCATATTGAACTTTTGGAAGTGTCGGACCGTAAATATCCAGCAAAAGCGAAATATTTATATTCTTATTTTCATTCACTTTATACAACCTCGAAAGTTAATCTGTCAAGTAATTTGCTTTACAGCTCTTTTTTAGTATACATCACAAAAAAAGCTCTGTCAACACTTTTTAAAGTAATTTTAAAGCGCAAACAGTAATATATTTTAATAGTTCGAATTTTTGACAATCAAAAAAAGGATATCGAAATGAAAACAATATTTTTTATAAAAAATAAATTTAAAACAAAATTTATAATTTTAATCGCAGTAATAATAGCAATACTTATTGCGCCTTTTATGTACATATCTGCCCACACAAAACCGGTTGCCACTTCTCCGGCTGATAATACCAAAATTAAGTTGCCCGTCATAATGTATCATATGATAAGTAAAGATCAAAAAGCTAAAAACAAGTTTGTTGTTTCGGCAAATGACTTTGAGGAGGATTTAAAATACATAAAGAGCAACAACTATAACACAATACTTGTTAAAGACATAATAGACTATGTAGAAGGGAAATCAGAACTACCCCCAAACCCCATACTTTTAACATTTGATGACGGAGCTCTTAATAATTATCTTTACGCATTCCCCATTGCCAAAAAGCACAACTGCAAATTTGTTTTTTCTCCTATTGCTTGTGAGGTAGAAAGATATTCCAAAATCAAAGACGAAAACCCATCTTATGCTTACGCTGATTGGGATAAAATAAAAGAAATGTCGGATTCGGGGTTGGTGGAAATACAAAACCACACTTACAACATGCATCATACCGGAACCCCAAGAATGGGTTGCACCAAAAGAATTGGAGAGTCAAAAGAACACTACACATCTGCACTAACACAAGATTTGCAAAAATCTCAAAATCTAATAGAAGCTCATACCGGAGTGCGCCCTACTGCATTTTTTTACCCATACGGTGCATGCGGAAAGTATTCAGAAGAAACAATAAAATCTCTTGAATTTAAAGCCACTTTTTCGTGCGAAGAAAAAATAAATGAAATTTACAAAAATCCAGATTGCCTATTCAAAATAGGGAGGTTTTTAAGGCCACCGGGGGTAAGTTCACAAAAATTCTTCTCTAAGATTATAAAATAAATTAGCCAATTCTAATTAGTGGAGTGATTATATTATGTATACAGTAAATTTAAAAGTTTCCGGCCTACAAGACATCGCAACAAACAATAATAATCAATATGAGTACTACGCAAAACTAATTCAAAAAGAATTTCTAGACTGTTTGAATTCAAATGGTATAAGTTACGTTTATGAAAATAATAACAAAAGTTCACAGGAGTCACAAGACCAAGAGCTGGTTACAATAACTATTGAAGCAGACCCGAGTGCACTCTTAAATTCTAAATTTTCTAATGGGGTTTACATATTTTTCGGTTCAGGGAACCCAGAATCCAAAAGAATGGCAGAAGTCTTAAAAAACAACATGCAAAGAATATATCCACAACCAGAAAGAATAAAAACTATATCACTTGAAAACGTCGGTGACCCTCAAGAATCCTCGGCGAATATAATTCTAAGCCTTGGAAAATCAAACAATAATAACGAGCTATCTTGGATAAGAGATAATCTAGAAACCATAACGCAAACAGTTTTAATGTCGCTGTGCGAATATTTTGCAATTCCATATGCCGGTTGTGGAACACCTAAAAAAGGGACCGCCAATTCTTATGCAAATATTTTTTCAAAACCGTCAACAGTTTCTAAAATTAATTCGAGTATAAGTCCCGGAGAAAGTATAACGGTTCAAAATCAGTGGGAAGATTGGTATATAGTTGGCGAAAATATGAATTTAGGATATGTCCAAACGAAATTTATAAATATATAAAAAATATAAAAATAAAAAAATTAAAATTGTTTACTCGCTTGTTTTAGGGTAGACAATTTTTTAACTATGGTATAAAATTAAGCGCAAAACAGATTTTAAGGAGAGACCCATGCAAGAAACATATAAAGATTTTATAAAAAGAATAAAAAATAAAACAGTAATGTTCTGCGGACTAGGAAAAAGCAACATACCGTTTTTAAAAATGTTGGCAAAAGAAAATATAAAAACAATTGCATACGACCAAAAAGACATAGAAAAATTAAATCCTGAAATTATAAACGTTTTAAAAACCAGCAAAAACATAAGTCTATACCTGGGAAAAGAAAATTGTGAAATGGCTTGGAATACAAACGCAGACATAATTATAAGAACTCCGGGAATTAGCTTTTTTTCTGATAAAATAAAAGAAGCTAAGAAAAAAGGCATAGTAGTAACATCAGAGATGGAAATATTTTTCAGTCTTTGCCCATGCCCGGTAATAGGGATTACAGGAAGCGACGGTAAAACTACAGTTACAACTATAATTTCTGAAATTTTAAAAAAAGAAGGCAAAATAGTTCATGTAGGCGGGAATATAGGAAAACCGTTGCTTGAAAATATAGAAAAAATTAAAAAAACAGACGTCGCAGTGGTTGAACTTTCAAGTTTTCAACTCGCTTCTATGCGTCAAAGCCCTGAAATTGCAGTTGTAACTAATGTATCTCCAAATCACCTTGATATACACAAGGATATGGAAGAATATATTGATTGCAAAAAACAAATTTTTATGCATCAAAATGCTTTTTCAAAAACTGTTTTAAATTTCGATAATGACATAACAAGAAATTTTGAAAAAGATGTTAGAGGAAAAATTATATTCTTTAGTGCAAAACAAGAATTAAAAAACGGAGTATGGATAAATAAAAACAATGATATAATATTTTCTTGGAACGGACATAAAGAAAAAATAATTAATACAGCAGACATAAAAATCCCCGGACATCACAACATAGAAAATTATCTTGCAGCAATATCGGCAGTTTATGGCATTTCATCGAAAGAAGCTATTGAGAATACAGCCAAAAATTTTGGCGGAGTAGAACACAGAATAGAATTTGTAAGGGAAATCAACGGTATAAAGTTTTATAATGATTCAATAGCATCAACACCAAACAGAGTCATGAATGGCGCTTTATCGGTTTTCAAAGGTAAAATCGTTCTCATTGCCGGTGGATATGATAAAAAGCTCTCCTTCAAAGATTTTGCCGAAACTGTATTAAATAAAGTATCTGTTTTAATACTCATGGGAAACACTGCAGACAAGATTTATAATGAGATAACAAACTCAGTTAATTACTCTAAAAGCCTGATAAAAATAGTTAAAGTAAAGTCTATGACCGATGCTGTTAAAGAGGCATACAAAAACTCTGAACCGGGTTCAGTAGTATTGCTCTCCCCCGCTTGCGCAAGTTTTGATATGTATGCAAATTTTGAACAGCGAGGCAATGATTTTAAAAAAATAGTAAACAGTATTTAGTTATATAAAATCATTGATTTACTAAAAATATTTAAAATCAAAAAATTCTAAAAAGCACAATAAAACAAATAAGATTAAGCCTTCTCCCCAAGCAGAACTCTGGGGAGATTATTTATGTCTTTAATTAAACGGATATTTTTAAACTCATTGTTTTCCATTATTTTAGTTACAACTTCAGCCTCATCAAACCCTATTTCAAACGCTATAATGCCAGAAGTCTTTAATTTTGCGGACCAATATTTACAAATATTCTCATAAAAATACAAACCATCTTCTCCGCCATCAAGAGCCGCAATCGGCTCATTTAAAACTTCCGGTTGCAATTTGCCAATTTCGGATTTTTTTATATAAGGAGGATTAGAAACAATTACATCGAAATAATCGTCATCAAAATCTTTGTAACACCTAAAAATATCATCGTTTATCGGGGACACTGATTTACAGTCTTTTGAATTCTCTTTTAAATATTTAAAAGCATCTTTTGAAAGCTCGACAGCATAAATTTTAGGGTTGGTTTTTAGATATTTATTGAGCGCAATCGCCACACAACCGGAACCACTACATAAATCGATTATTTTCGGGTTATTTAATCCATGAATTTTATTTATAACAGCATCAACCAATACAGAAGTGTCCTCTCTTGGTATAAGAACGCCTTCGCCAACTTTTAGGTTAATACCCATAAAATTCCAACTGCCTAAAATATACTGTAGTGGAACTCGGTTTTTTCGCTTTTCTAAACTACTTAAAAACTCTCTATAATCCTCATCGCTTACAGGCTTTTCCGGATTTAGAATAAAATCAAGTTTACTTATATTGAAATGATGTTCCATAAGCAAAAAAGCATCGGTTTTAAAATCTTCTATACCGCTATTTTTTAAGCTTTCTTGCGCATAATTATAAATTTTCTTCAGGGTTTGCATCACTAATATCCCCCACAGAATTCTCTTGCTGCTCTAAATTAGAATTTTCATCTTCCATAACAGGCAATGAAACCATTACAGTAGTTCCGAACCCTTCTTCACTGATTATACTTAATTCACCACCATGCAATGAAACAATTTCGTCAACTATAGCCAAGCCTATTCCCGAACCTTTTTGCAAATAGTTGGCTTTATAAAATTTTTGAGTAACGTTAGGCAAATGTTCCGCCGGAATTCCACATCCGTTATCGGTAACACTAATAACTATATTATTATCTTTTTCGCACACATTAACGCTGACTCCGCCGCCTTTAGATGTATACTTTAATGCGTTATCTAAGATGTTTATAAAAACTTGTCTTAAACGATGCCTATCCCCTAAAACAGGCGGCAAATTTTTCGGCTCGTTATAGATTAGAGTCTTCTTTTCGTTTGAGGCTCTATCCTTAAACATATAAACCGCTTCGGCTATTTCAGCAAGAATATCTATTTTTTCACGTACTAATTTTATTCTTTTTTCTTTTATGCTCGAGAAATCTAAAAGGCTTTCAACTATCCAAGAAAGTCTTTCTGCTTCTTTCACTATTATATCAAGGCCTCTTTTACGGGTTTCTATATCTGATTCTTCGGTGAGCTGCATAGTTTCGGCCCAACCTTTGATTGCTGTAAGCGGTGTTCTTAACTCATGAGAAACGGAAGATATGAACTCATTTTTTATTTTTTCGGCTTTATCTAACTCTTGAGCCATATAATTTATGGTGTCGCTAAGATCGCCTATTTCGTCATCATACTTTTTATTAAGTTTGATATGGAAATCACCTTGAGCTATTAACTTAGCTTTATCACAAATTTCCTTCACCGGTTCAACTATTGACTTTACAAATCTAAATTCAAAATACATCATTAATATTACTAAAATTAGAGTTACAATAAGTAAAATAAAAAAGCTGCTTACAACTTTTGAGTTTACTTCTTCAAGCGAAGTTATATATCTAACTCCGCCAATACATTTATCAGATTTATATATACACTTAGTTATAGCCAGTGTACGTTCCCCGTCGGAAAGCTTGCCCTCCCATACGTCATAATTATCTTTAGATTCTTTAAGGGCCTCGAAGTCGCAATGAACATCTACATTTCTACCTGCGTTTTTATCAGATGTAGCAACAGCATTTCCTGCCTCATCAAGAATAACCAGATTAATAACATCTTCGCTATTAAAATTTTGAGTATAAAAATTAGCCATACTCTTAAATTCACTATCTGAATTTATTTTATATGTACTCAACACATTAACAAGTTCATTTGTTCTTACCTTGGCCACGTGGCGAGCCTCATCATAAAAAAAGCGACGCAAAACCATAGAAAATATGAACATTAAAATTATGAACATGCCCATAATAAATTTAAAACTTATAGAAATCCACCGTCTTTTTATTCCGTTCACAGCTACAACTACCTCATTTTCAAACTAGTTTTCCCATTTATAACCCATGCCCCAAACAGTTATTATATGTCTTGGAGCTGATGGGTCATCTTCAATTTTCATGCGTAATCTACGTATATTTACGTCAACTATTTTTTCTTCTCCTTGGCGAGTTTCTCCCCAAACATGATTTAGGATTTGTTCACGACTAAGCACAGTGCCGGGATTTGAAAAAAAGTATTCCATAATCTGGAATTCGACTTGCGTTAATTCGATAATCCCACCGCGCTTTTTTAACGCTCTATTCTTTAAATTAAGAACGAACTCTCCAAATTTTATTTCTTCATGAAATTTATTTTCACTACGCATAACATTAAGCGCTACTCGTCTATAAAGTGCGTCAACACGAGCAACAAGTTCAGACGGACTAAATGGTTTTGTAATATAATCGTCTGCACCAAGCATTAACCCACTTACTTTGTCCATTTCCTGCGTTTTTGCAGTAAGCAAAATTATACCAATAGTATCGCTACGACTACGCAATTCTTTACAAACTTGAATTCCGTCTATTCCGGGAAGCATTATATCCAAGACGGCTAAATCAAAATCGCCATTATAATGGTCAAACATTTCCAGCGCTTTCTCTCCGCTATCTGTTTCTACTACTTCGTAGCCAGACCTCTGTAAATTTATAACTTCGAATTCTCTTATGGCTGTTTCGTCTTCTGCTATTAATACTCTTTTCATACTTCTCCCAACCTAACAATTAAATATCAATTATTAAATCACATATTTTATTTTGATTATATCATAAATTACATATGTTTCAATGCATATAAAATGCATTTTAATGATTTTACCATAAATAAAAAACTTTAGTAAAACAGAAATTTGAAATTTTTACACTACATTTTGGCAATATTGACATATGACAAATTATAAAATATAATTTACGTGTTATTAAAAACTATGGCTACAAATTAAAATTTTATTATTATTTATATTTACAAAATCGATATTTAAATTTTAAAGCTGATGCAAATTAAATTGCCACAGCTTTTATTTATAGAAATCAAAAAGGAGATAAAAGCACCGTGAGCATACTAGAAGTAAGCAATTTAAGTCATTCTTTTGGCGAAAAATTGCTTTACAAAAACGCAGAATTCAAATTATTTAAAGGCGAACATATGGCTATAACCGGTCAAAACGGTACCGGTAAAACCACTCTTTTGCGTTCAATAATAGGAGACATAACTCCAGACAGCGGAGAAATCAGATGGAAAAAAAATATAAAAATAGGCTACTTGGATCAGTATGCAAAAGTTGACCCAAATTTAACCATTTTTGAATATTTAAAATCTGCCTTTAACGACCTTTATAAAATTGAATCAGAGTTAAACAAACTGTACGAAAACATGGGTCAACAAAACAGCGAGGAAATAGTCGAAAAAATGTCCGATTATCAAAATTTATTGATAAATCGCGGTTTTTATGAAATCGAAAGCACCATACTAAAAGTATCGGCAGGTTTAGGTATTGACTCACTCGGCATGGATACGCCTTTATCTAATTTAAGCGGCGGGCAACGCGCAAAAGTAATATTAGCAAAACTTATTCTGGAAAAACCCGAAGTAATGCTACTAGATGAGCCTACAAATTTTTTGGACAAAGAACATATCTCTTGGCTTGCCAGCTATTTAAAATCTTTTAAGGGCGCTTTTATGATAATCTCGCACGACTTTGATTTTGTTAAAAAAGTTGCAACCTGTATTTTAGATATAGAATTTAAAAAAATAACAAAATATAATGGCGGTTTTGAAAGATTTTTAGAAATAAAAGGCTTTAAAATGGAAAACTACATTCGTGAATTTAAAGCTCAACAAAAAGAAATCAAAAAACAAGAAGACTTCATAGCAAAAAACCGAGTTAGAGCTTCAACCGCAAAGCAAGCTCAGGCCAGAATAAAAAAATTAGAAAAAATGGATAAAATACCTCCTCCACAAAATCCGCCAAAACCAAATTTTAAACTTGTGTCGCTTCCCATTGCTAATCAGAAAGCCTTAAAAGTTAACAGTTTAGAAATAGGTTATGAAAAAGTTTTATTGCCAAAAATAACTTTCGATATAAAACCCGGAGAAAAAATAATAATAACCGGATTCAACGGCATTGGCAAATCAACGCTTTTAAAAACTTTACTTGGCATAATCCCGCCTATATCTGGCAATTTCAAATTCGCCGATTATGTAAAAATCGCTTACTTTGAACAAGATTTAGTCTGGGAAGACAAAAGTCTTACACCCATAGAAGTAATTTCAAACAAATTCCCGAAAAAACCGGAAAAAGAAATAAGAAAAATGTTGGCACGTTGTGGAATACTTGCTAAAAACGCAATCGCTCCCATAAGCACTCTTAGCGGCGGAGAACAATCTAAAGTTAAATTATGCATTTTAGTAAACCAAAAATCTAACTTTCTAATACTGGACGAACCTACCAATCATTTGGATAACGATGCCAAAGAAGTATTAAAAGAACAACTCATTAAGTGGGAAGGTAATCTGATTTTGGTTTCTCATGAATCGAATTTTTACAAAGATATTGCAGATAAAATAATAAATTTAAAAAGTCAAAAAAATCCATTGCCACACTAATTACAGGCAATGGATTTCTTACTAAAAGTGGAGAAAAAATATTTCCTCGAAGACATCGAGAGTGCATTTGGTGGACGTTAACGGGCTCGAACCGCTGACCTTTCGCACGTCAAGCGAATGCTCTACCAGCTGAGCTAAACGTCCTAACAAGCTAATATTACCATAACAAACCCGGGGTTGTCAACAAAAAATTGAAATCATTAAATTAAAAAAGAGCGGCCTATTATTTGAAAGATATAGCAAAAATATATAATTTTAAAAGCTTTAGAAGATAAATCTAAAATCTAAAACTCAATCCTAATTTTAGTAAATTATCTCTAAAGCTTAAATAGAACCCATATGTTTTAAACATTATGTTATAACTCAAGTTATAATTTTTCCTTCACTATCGCATGTAAAATAATAATGGCTCTCATCGCTTAACTCTTTATAAGACACTTTTAAACTTGAATCACACGCGCCTTTACTAAGCGTACTGTTAGATATCCTTGCCTCTGATTCCAACTGGGTATCACTATTAATATAATTGTTTTCACAATTGGTACTCATACACTCAGCTAAACGTAGCCTTGGATTATACCTAAACATATATAAAAATTCAACTACCGCAATATCTTCTTCAGTTGATTTATCAGTATATGTAACAACGTGTTTAACAGTTATGTATTTAAAAGTATTATTACTGAAAACGGACGGGTATTCATATTTAGTCACAGATATCGAGTCTTTTTTAATTATGTCGCCACTTTCACAGGGGATTTCAGATGTTTTTACATCGGTGCTTTCAACATAAGATTCGCCAATACCAATAGCATACGATGAAGGACAAATAAAAACAAAAAGTAAAATCAAGACTGAAAGTAAAACAAACTTCTTTTTCATAATATTATTGCCCCCTTTTTCTCATTAAATCATTTTTTTCGCATCAGAACATATTCCAATATCGCCATTAACTGTACAAAAAATATCTGCAAATCCGTTACCGCTAAAAGTGTAAGAGCCAAATATGGATTTTTTATAAACCCTATATTTATCCGAAACCATATAAACTCCATCACAGAAATATTTTTCGCAAATTGAAAATACTTTCCAATGGGATTTGTTCTTTTGCAAATTCTCACTATCAACACACATTTTTATTTTACTTTTTTTATCGTATGTAAAAGTAAGCTTTCTTTCCAGATTGCTTATAGTTTCAGATGTATCATATTCTTTGTCGATTTCCTTTATTTCACGATTTAATAGCACATATTTCTGATAAATTTTATTACCAAGGTCATCAAGAATTTCCACTTCATCGCTACACTTCATAGATCCGTGAACTTCGAGTTCTCCACCAGATAGTATTTTTGCTCCGGATACTTTTTCGCTAAAGCAAAGTGCAGAAGAGCCCCCTTTGGTTTCTATAGATTCAGCTTTGCACGGTAAAACACTAAATATAGCAAGCAAAGTAATTATAGAAAACTTTATCTTCTTTAAAAAAATCTTTTGCATATAGATCACCCTTTTATATTAATTTTTTAATAAAAATCAATATTCATTTACTTCCTCAAAAAACTTATAAAGCACTCCTGAAACCTTCTTTTGCGCATTAAATATAGAGTTTTTAGATATTTCCACCTCATCAATTTTTTCTTTGTTATAATTATTACCGTCAAGATAATAGAAACTATCTGAGGAAAGAATAGCTGCAGAACGTGCTATAATATCTAAAGTGTTAAGATCGTAATAAGTCAGATCTCCAGAAAGGACTTTAAACTTACATTGGTCACAAATCTCATCACATTTTTTCTCAAAACTTACGTGGATTGGAAGCTTAATTATAGAATCACGGGGATGCTGATATGCAGTATGTACAGGTGCGTTTATGTCTTCTAAAAAATGAATGCACCGCCCGAGTTCACAGTAAGCCTCCTTTTTATCGCCATCACTATAATTATCAACAGCATTACGAAAATGAGATTTAAATCTAACAAGTGAAGATTCTTTTTCATTCATATAATTGGTTTCAGTGATAGGGTTATAAAAATGGAATTTATAACTGCCCTGATTTTCATCTTTATCAGGTTGAACACTATAATCTTCTAATAATTGCTTATAACTTGACTCATTTTTTTTAAAAAAGTCGGAAACTTTTTTGAGTTTTTCATCACTTAAAGCCTGCTCATCTAGGCCTACATAAGCCTCATAAGCACTACGTGTTATGTGTCTATGGCTCTTTTCATTGAATGCATATACATTATTATTAATATTGATAGCAAAAAAACCAATTAAGCCAACCGATAGCACCAAGATAAAACGATTTAATACACTTTTTGACATATCTGCATCCCCTTCCTAAAGATAATCATGGTACTTAAAAAATTCACCTCCCCTATAGATTAATTTTAAATTTATA